>JANMSP010000213.1:0-5401 GCA_031389475.1 Pyrinomonadaceae bacterium | reverse complement strand
TATGCAGGGCCGTAAAAGTCTGAGCGGCCGGAAGTGCCGCCTTGACGGATGCCGGAATCTCATCGGCTTTCGCGGGAGCCGTGTTGCTCACCGCAGTTGAGTTCGCCGGAGCCTTATTTGCGGCCGCGGTTGTGTTTCCATTAGGGCTTGCGCCGCCGGAACACGCGAGCGACGCTATGCTTACCGTTATAACCGCTCCGATCATTAGTGTTTTCATTTATTCTCCTCTTGTATCTTTGTTTTGGTCGTAATCAACGAGCCGAGACGGACAGCCTTATCTTCGTTGACCGTTTTCAAAAATTCTTCCCTGTTAAACTGACTCGGAACCGCTTTGGTATCCGGCAAAACCGACATGGAACCCGGCGTGAATGCTGAAAGTGGCAGGGCAGCTCCCACGGCTGCTTCGAGTGAGGTCAAAGCCGTGTAGTATTCTTCCAAGGCCCGGTTGTAGTTAGTCACATTCTCGTTAAGCCGACGCTGTTCGTTAACAACCTCAAACACGGAAAACTCGCCGGCATTATAAGCTGCCCGGACCGTCTGCAAATTGGCTTCTGCACGCGGCATGATCTGAGTTGTGTAAAGAACCAGTTTCTCCGCTGCAGCACGATACTGGCTGTATGCGACGGCAACATCACGCCGGATCGTAGCCTCCAAAAACTCGCGAGTCCGACCAGCCTGTATCTGCTCGCCCGAAGCGGCCGCAATGCCTCCCTGATTGCGGTTAAATACCGGAAGGTCGATCAAAACGCCGAACGTCAATTCACTGTCAAGATTATTTGCTATGCCGCCTCCGGCCGATGCAGGAAGGTCGGTAAATGCCTTAGCACGTGAATACCTTACTGATGGTGTAACATCCGGTGCCGCCTCAGCTCGAGCCAGATTTATTTTGGCCGTCCCGATCCGTTCGCCAAGTCGCGCAGCCTGCAGATCGGCGCGTTCGTTTAGGGCTTTTTCAGTTAGGTCATTCAACCCCAGATCAAGGCGTGGCGGCCGGTCACTCTGCGGAGCTAGGCGCAGCGGTTCCGTGACCTCAATACCTATCAGCGTTCGAATTCTCAGCAACGCCGTTTCCAGTTCATTTCTGGCTTCGATTCGCTGAATGCGAAGCCGGTCACTTTCGACCCGGACCAAATTCAAATCAAGCGGCGCCACATCACCTTCCGTTAGACGTGCCTCCGTAACCCGGACGAGTTCTGCCTCCGCGGCAAGCAATCTTTCCACTACGTCGAGCTGTCGGGCAGCCGCGATTGCCTTCGTATAATCCCGGCGTATCTCAACCGCGATTTGCCGTTCGATAGCAAAAATTTCTGCCCTTACCTGTTGGAGTTCAAGTTCTGCCACGGCTCGCCTCTTGCCGCGTTTGCCGCCCAGTTCGATCGCTTGTGAAAGCCCTGAGGAAAAATCGTACTCTGATTCACCACCCAAGAAACGCGGACTCCCATATTCCATACTAAAGACCGGATTAGGCCTTAATCCTGCTTGAAGCAGACGTCCTTCGGCAATCGCTAATCGCTGGCGGGCCGCAAGTAGATCCGCTCGCCGGGTGCCCGCGCTTTCCACCAGGAGCTCGACGCTCAAGCCATCCTGACCGATATATTGAAGCGACGCAGGCGCCGGAGTTGGTAAAGCATTGGCTTGCTGTGCCTGTACGGACGACAAGGTTACCAAGCCAAGAACGACCAAGACGATAATCGGAAAATATTTGTCTGTGGTCCTTAAGCTGATCTGAATGCCCATTAAGTTTGTCGTAAAGCCGATCCCGTGGTTCTCACGCTGAGAGCGCTTCCTCATTAACTCCAGGGCCGGCGGCGAAACGCCACACGAAATACACAAGCCCGAAAAGCAAAATTATTACTAACAGGAATACGACTCCGATCATCATTCCTGAAAACCATGAGCCTGCCGTGTCACCGTTGGCAGTTGTCTGTTTTACGTCGATACCCGAAAATGTACCGGTGTCGGTTTCCCCGTCGTGCGAGACGCTTGCTCTCATAGTGTAAACGCCCTCGGGCATTGCCGGAAACGCGACATTATACGTTCCCGCTTGTTCACCGGACTGCACCGTGGCGGTAAAGATCGAGCCGCTGGACGATTCAAGCTCAACCTTCGCCTCAACAGGTTTAAAGGGTTCGTTTGTCTCAAATTTGGTTATGAACAGTAATCCTGTCGTGGATTTGTCCGGTTCCATAGCAGGATGCTTAACCATCAGTTCGACTTCGCCCAACCGGGTTGAATGAGAGATAACGCCCTTCGCGTTGGCCATAGTTTTTGGCTTCTGGTCACCGTGATCCTCGCCGCCATGAGCAAGAGCCGCAGCGGGAAGAAATATCGAGGATAAGATCCCAGAAATCATAAAAAGGCAGGCCGATCTTGCAATTTGAGCACGCATATAGCGTCAATAGATTGCAACACCTGTTCCAATCGAAGTTTCTAAGGTTTCACGGTCTTTACTGCTGTTTTAGCCAAAGTGATCGTGCCTAAATGCCTGAAAGGAGACATTGCTGTCTCTTTTCAAACACCTTGTCTAATCAATCACGAGTTCGACAGAAGGTCGGAAGACATCTGTCCTAACGGTCGTATCTGCGTTCGGGTAAACGCTTGTTATGAGCTTATGAAAAAGTTCGAACCTTAGCACCGGGCCTCAATTTAATCGCACTAATTCAAACATTTACGGAATAAAATGCAGGCAATTTTTGCCGGCATCATACGTTAAATGCCCGAATCAGAACCGGACGTCAATGAGAAGATGCGTAAAAGCTCGGCGACGCTCCATGCCTGGGCGGCGCAGCCGCGAGGGTTGTACGGAGGTTCGGGATCGAAGATCTCTGATATTTGTCCGATCATCGCTTCGGATAAGTGAGTTTTGAAATTATCAATAATTTCAAGAACACGAACATCAGCTGAGGAATTATTTGAATTGACCTTTAAATAGGCCTCAACAAACGGCCCGATCAGCCAGCCCCAAACTGTTCCCTGATGATAAGCGCTATCGCGTTCGAGCGGTGAGCCGGCGTAAATGGGAGCGTATCTTGGATCGGAAGGTGAAAGCGACCGCAGACCGACGGGAGTTAAAAGTTCAACCTCAACCTTTTCGACCACTTTACGAGCCTTATCCACATCGAGCATCGTGTGCGGCAAACTAACGGCAAATATCTGATTCGGCCGGATCGAGGCGTCTCGGTCACCGAGGTTAACCACATCATAAAGACAGTTGTGTCCTTCATTCCAGAATTGCCCGTTAAAGCTTCCTTTAGCGGTTTCGGCCATTGAGATATAAGTTGTTTGCCGTTCCCGATCACCCAATCTTTCGGCAAATTCCGCCATAATGCACAGTGCGTTATACCAGAGCGCCTGAATCTCGACCGCTTTGCCGGTACGCGGCGTGACAACCCAATCGCCTACCTTTGCGTCCATCCACGTCAACTGCACGCCGGGCTCGCCCGCAAAAAGCAGGCCGTCGGTATCAACATGAATTTGATAACGTGTTCCGCGAACGTGCCAATCGATGATGTCGATTAGCTTTTCAAAAAGCACGTCGCGGACGAAATTGTAATCGCCCGTCTTAACGCAGTATGCCCGGATAGCCTCAAAATACCACAGGGTTGCGTCCACGGTATTGTATTCCGGCGTCTCACCGGCATCGGGAAACCTGTTCGGCAGCATTCCTTCGGATATATGTTTGCTGAATTCGGTTAGTATACTCTTCGCGATTTCGGGCCGGTTTGTCGCCAGGGTCAGGCCGTTGAGGGCGATCATCGTGTCGCGTCCCCAATCGGAAAACCAATGATACCCCGCAATTACCGTTTTTCCCGTGCCGCGTGTAACTATGAATTGATCGGCGGCCAATTTAAGTTGGCGTGAAAAATCATCGGACGCTCCGGCAATGTTTGTGAGCTCTTTGCGGCGTTCAATTTCAGCTATCTCGCATAATTTTACATCGTCGATATTTTTTGCCTCGGTCGATACGATTACGCACGCATTCGCCGAAAGATCGAATCGCAGGCTGAACGGCTGAAACAAATCCTCGTGATAATCGAATCCGCGTTCATTTTCGATTGCGTATTCGAAATTCCTATACCAATGTCCCTGCTTCTCAATTGATTCTGCGTTGTGAGCAAAATGTAGTGTCGGCATGTCTGCATACGGCGAAATAGAAACGAGATTTTCTTCGATTTTGTAAGCAGCGTTGAATTCCCTATCCTCGTGCCGCAAATGATGATGATCGCGGAAGGCGAGTAACGGCCGTAGCTCAATTTCAGATTTCAAATTTGAAATTTCAGGCTTGTTATTTATTTTCCATCGGCACACTATAGAATTCTCGCCGTAGATCATAAATATCGATTTCTCGATCATGATGCCGCCGACATCAAACGTCCAAATCGGAAATGGGTCAAGCCGAAAACTTTTAAGGTATTTGTATCCGTCGGGATAAACTTTGGCGGGATATTGATTGCTGGAAAGCTCAAATCTCTTGCTGTCGAGGATCAGCGTTTCCTCAAATTTAGAGAGCAAAACCATCCGTCCGAGCGGCGGACGGGTCGCGGCGACCAGCAATCCGTGGTAACGGCGCGAATGTGCCCCGAAAATCGTAGAAGATGCGTAGCCGCCGATTCCGTTAGCTTCCAGCCATTCGCGTGCTGACGAACTTTCAAAGTTATCGCAAATTACCGAATCGAGTTTTATCATAGTTTAAGATTATGGACGACTAAGCGATTTATAATACTTATTCTTTGCCATAATCTTAAAACAATTTAAGGCTATTCTTTCGCGCGAATTTTCTCTTACGCTGGATCGGTCACAAAAGTCAGAACCGGAAACGGTACGGGTTTAGGCCCGGTTCTGACATATGATCGACTATTGACCGGCTATCGCTCCTTGAGTTTGGCTGTCGTCGCTCTCGCCGCTTTGGCCCCATTTTGACGTGATCTCATCCGCCTTATGCATTAAAACCAACCGTCCGCCCTCGATCGTATCGACTTGATCCATCGTAATCCGGTGATGCTTTCCGTCGGGAGAATCGTTTCTGGTCAGCTTAATATTATCGCCCTCCAATTTGTCCACCGTCCCGACGTGCTGTCCGTCCGATCCGACTACTTCCATATGCTCTTTAATTTCCATATTCATGTCTGCCATATAATTTGTCCCCTTATTTAATTCCTACCCGCCGTTCCCGCCGGTCTGTATTTCTTTCGACGCGCCAAAGGCCGCGACTGCCAGTCCGCCACCTACGAAAAGTCTCGCAGACGTAAACGGAATAATATCTCCACGCTGATTAAGACTGTCTTCTTATGTGAATCGGTTCCCGACAGGCGTTCGGGCAGTTTCCCTGTTCTAAAGCCAGCTTATTTTTACGATTATGCCGTTCTATTCCAGCCATTTCTGTTCGGCTCAATACAATAGG
>JANMSP010000205.1:0-5687 GCA_031389475.1 Pyrinomonadaceae bacterium | reverse complement strand
CGGACTTTTGACTGCGTGACTTCGACGCCGCATTTATCGCAGACGACACCGCGATGCTTCATGCGTTTATACTTTCCGCAAAGGCATTCCCAATCGGAAACGGGACCAAAAATACGAGCGCAGAACAGACCGTCACGCTCCGGCTTAAGGGTCCGGTAATTGATGGTTTCCGGCTTGGTAACCTCACCGTGCGACCACGAGCGAATTTTGTCCGGCGAAGCAAGGCTGATGCGGATCGCTTCGTAATGTGTGGTCAACTGCGTTTTGTTATCGTTATTTAATCGAAACATATTTTTTGGAACGCAGGCTGCCAGCCTGCGAGTCTCTTTCTTTTTCCGCGGACCCGGCTAGCCCGATAAAATCCTTAACGCAGGCTGGCAGCCTGCGTTCCGACCAATTAGTCAACTCCTACCAGTGCATCGACGCCCGCGGACACTTCATCCGGATCGATCTCGTCTGCGGAGATCAATTCGACATCCAGGCAAAGCGATTGCAGCTCGCGGACGAGCACGTTAAACGATTCGGGAATTCCCGGCTCGAAGTTCGAAACGCCCTTGACGATCGTTTCATAGATCTTCGAACGCCCGGCCACATCGTCGGATTTGCATGTCAGCAATTCCTGCAGAATGTGGGCCGCACCGTAGGCCTCGAGCGCCCACACTTCCATTTCCCCGAAACGCTGTCCGCCGAACTGGGCTTTACCACCAAGCGGCTGCTGCGTGATCAGCGAATATGGCCCGATCGAGCGGGCGTGGATCTTATCGTCAACAAGGTGTGAGAGTTTGAGCATATAAATATAACCGACGGTTACTTTCTGCTCGAACTGCTCTCCGGTCAAACCATCATAAAGTCGCGTTTTGCCCGATAACCCAACCGACGGCGCAATTTTCAGATCGTCGTAAACACTGTTGGCATCACCGATGTATTTCTTGATCTCTTTTTCGCTCGCACCGTCAAAAACAGGTGTCGCGAAATGCAAACCAAGAACACGTGCGGCCCAACCTAAGTGTGTTTCAAGGATCTGCCCGACGTTCATACGTGACGGCACGCCGAGCGGATTAAGCACGATCTCGACCGGCGTTCCATCCGGCAGATACGGCATATCTTCTTCCGGCAGAATGCGGGCGATGACACCCTTATTACCGTGTCGTCCGGCCATTTTATCGCCGACGCTCAATTTGCGTTTCATGGCGACGAAAACCTTGACCATCTTGATAACACCCGGAGGAAGCTCGTCACCCTGCTTTAACTTGGTGATTTTTTCCTCGTAGATGTCGCTCAAAATGTTGATCTGGCGGTCGGTACGCTGTTCGTATTCCTTTACCTCGGAAGTAATGTCGATCGAACCGGCCGAAACTTCGGCCTTCCTCAAAAGCCTGACATCGATTTCACGAAGAGCTTCACGGCTGAGCGTTTCACCTTTTTTGATGATAACGTCCTTGCCGTCGGTCAAATCCTTCGTCAGCTTGCGGCCGTCGAACAATTCGTAGATACGCTCGTCACGCTGTTCCTGCAGGATACGGATTTCGTCATCGAGATCGCGGCGAAGATCTTCCTCTTCCATTCCCTCGATATCCAGCGAGCGTTCGTCCTTATCCTGCCCTTTGCGGGTGAACACCTGAACATCGACGACAGTTCCGTCGATTCCCGGAGGGCAAGTAAGCGAAGCATCCTTAACGTCGCCGGCCTTTTCGCCGAAGATCGCACGAAGCAGTTTTTCTTCCGCCGTCAATTGAGTTTCGCCCTTCGGAGTAACTTTACCGACCAAAATCGAGCCAGGCTTAACCTGTGCACCGATGCGGATAATTCCCGATTCATCCAGATCGCGAAGCATGTTCTCGCCGATATTCGGAATATCACGCGTGATCTCTTCAGGTCCGAGTTTCGTGTCGCGGGCTTCGATCTCAAGCTCTTCGATATGGATCGAGGTGTAATAATCTTCCTTAACCAGCTTTTCGGATACCAAAATAGCATCCTCAAAGTTGTAACCACGCCATGGCATAAACGCGACCATCACGTTACGGCCAAGGGCAAGCTCACCGCGATCGGTACAAGGGCCGTCAGCAATGACGACACCTTTTTTGACACGTTCGCCGACTACTACAATTGGCCGCTGATTAATACAGGTGTTCTGATTAGAACGCTTGAATTTGACCAGCGAGTAAATATCGGCTGTAACTTCACGCGAGATCGTGCCGTCCACCTGGTGATCGGCCTTAACGATAATGCGTTCCGAATCGACGTAATCGACAACGCCGTCACGCTTAGCGATAACCACCGCACCCGAATCGCGGGCGGCGATCTTTTCCATACCGGTTCCTACATAAGGCGATTCCGCACGAAGAAGCGGCACGGATTGACGCTGCATGTTCGAACCCATTAGGGCACGGTTGGCGTCATCGTTTTCCAGGAACGGTATCAGCGACGCAGCCACCGAAACGAGCTGTTTCGGCGAAACGTCCATGTATTGAATGTTGGCGCGGTCGGCGGTGATAAATTCACCCTTTTGCCGGGCTGCGTTTCGCTCGTTGACGAAATTGCCCTTTGAGTCGAGCTCGATGTTCGCCTGGCCGATTATCCATTTATCTTCTTCCCAAGCAGTCAGATAAAAAGGAAACGGATCGAAGTCGGCTTTTTTCTGGCCGTCCTTCAATTTGGCGTTTGCCGCCTCGACATCCTCGACCGGCACATGCTCACGCGGCTTAAAGCCGGTGTCGCCGCCGTTGTTGATGCGAACGTATTCGATCACGCGTCCGTCAACTACACGCCGGTAAGGCGATTCGATGAAGCCGAATTCATTGATACGGGCGAAACACGAAAGCGACGAGATCAGGCCGATATTTGGGCCTTCAGGCGTCTCGATCGGGCAGATACGGCCATAGTGCGTCGGGTGAACGTCGCGGACCTCAAATCCCGCACGCTCTCTGGACAAACCGCCTGGCCCGAGTGCTGAAAGACGCCGTTTATGCGTAATTTCGGAAAGCGGGTTGGTTTGATCCATAAACTGCGATAGCTGCGACGAACCGAAAAACTCGCGAACGGCCGCCGTCACCGGCTTAGCGTTTACAAGATCGCGGGGCATCGTGGTAAACATGTCCTGTTGAATGGACATTTTTTCCTTGATCGCCCGTTCCATGCGCTCGAGACCGATGCGGAACTGATTTTCGAGCAATTCGCCAACTGCGCGGACACGGCGGTTTCCCAAGTGATCGATATCATCCTGGCTATAATGCTCGTGGTCCTTTTTCATTCGAAGCAGATAATTGACGACCTCGACAAAATCCTTTGCTTCGAGCAGCGGGTCTTCGATCTTGTCCTTTTCAGGACGGCCCATTTTGATGTTGAACTTCAGACGTCCGACCCGCGACAGGTCAAATCTCCGTGCATCGAAAAACATTCCTTCCAGCAAATGATATGCGGTAGGAACCGTCGGCGGATCGCCCGGACGCATTTTTCGGTAAATTTCAAGCAGCGCATCGACTGGTTTCGTTATAGCGTCCTTTCTCAGGGTGTTGGTGATGACCTCGCCGATCACGTCATTCTTCGGGAAAAACACTTCGAAGCTCGCAACGCCTTCCTCTATGATCTGCTGTATTTTTGCTGCAAGAATTTCCGTGTTGGATTCGATTATGACTTCGCCGGTTTCGGTATTAACGACATCGGTTAAGGCATAAGCACCTTCGAAATCGTTCGGCGAAACCTCAACCTTATCGCGGCCGAGTTTGCGGAGTTCAGCGATAGCCGACTTCGTAACCTTCTTACCTACACGGGTAATTTCTTCCTTCTTATCTTTAATGTCCTCTTCGGAACGCATGCCGACGAGGTTCGAGTCGCCGCTTTCCTTTACCCTGACGTAAAGCTTTCCCTTTTCAACAATCGCTTCATCAACCGTGTAGAAAAGTTTCAGAATATGGCCATTTCCATATTCCGCGTTCTTCACAACCTCTTCAAGAATGCTGTCCGAAACGCTTTTCATATCGATCTGCGGATTGAGCCAAAGGCCGAGCGCACGCAAAAAGATCGTCGCGAGAATTTTTCGCTTGCCTAAGCGGGCGTGAAGAATTCCCTTCTGGTCGTATTCAAATTCCACCCACGAACCGCGATAAGGAATGATCTTCGCCAGATATTCATCATGGTCACCCTTAAAGAAAACGCCGGGCGAACGGTGAAGCTGCGAAACGATCACGCGTTCCGTTCCGTTAATAATGAACGTGCCGTTATCCGTCATCAGCGGAATTTCACCGAAGAACACGTCTTCTTCCTTAATGTCGCGAATGGTCGAAACGCCGGTTTCGAGGTCTTTGTCGTAAACTGTAAGGCGAATTTTTACCTTGAGCGGAACGCTGTACGACATTCCGCGTTCCTGACATTCCTGCTGGTCATGCTTGTGTTTCAGGCCGACGGGCTCGCCGCAGTTCGGGCAAAGCTTTGGGCGAACCGAGTTGAAAGTGCCGCAGCTGTTGCAAAGAACTTCCGCCGGGTTAAACGGATCGACCTTTATCTTATTGCCGCATTCCTTACAGTTCGCACGCAGATGCTCCAAACCTTCAAGGTTTCCGCACTTGCACTGCCAATTGCCGATCAGGAATTCGACGTATTCGAGCATCGCCGTTTCGCGGAAATCGGATACCGGAAAGATCGATTTGAAAACCGATTGCAGCCCGACGTTCACCCGTTCTTCCGGGATCAGGTCCATTTGGAGAAAGCGGTTGTATGATTCTCTTTGTACTTCAATTAGATTCGGAATCTGTGCCGTTGTATAAATCTTTGAAAAGTCCACGCGCTTGGGCGATTGGCTTGTCCGGCGTCCGAGGCCGTGTGCGTTATTCTGAAGCGGATTATTAATCATAATATTAAATAACAAGTGCGGAAGAAAAATACTTGTTGATTTATCCGGGCGGAATTGCTACGATTCCCCCAGTCAAATCAACTCCCCAAAATTCTCAAAAAAAGACGGCAAATGCGGTCGAGGGTAAAGTATGCCCAGACCGCTTTTGAAGCAGCTAAATGCTGTTGATTAAATTTTCGAGCGTGCCGAAAAGGGACACCAACTCTCCTAATAACGTGACGCCGCAAAACCTGTGAGCTGCCGAATGGACGTTCCGCTTATCCGATTTTCGCCGACTGGAAGCCAACGCGTCAGCCAACAATAGAATCCGTCAGCTTAACAAAAATAATTCCAAACTTCAACCTGCCGCAGTATGATGCGGCAGGTGAAGTTCGGGTTCACAAGAAAATTATTTGAGTTCGACCGAAGCTCCGGCATCTGTCAATTTTGTCTTGATCTCTTCGGCTTCTGCGGCCGAGACACCTTCCTTAATGGCCTTCGGTGCGGCATCTACCATATCTTTTGCTTCCTTAAGCCCAAGACCGGCAACGACTTCACGGACGACCTTAATGACCGAAATCTTGTTTCCACCGGCTGAGGTAAGGATCACGTCAAAGGTGTCTTTCTCTTCAGCAGCTGGAGCAGCGTCGCCTCCGCCAGAAGCGGCAGCCGGAGCAGCAGCGGCCGCAGCAGCTGAAACACCGAAAACTTCTTCCAATTCCTTGACCAATTCCGACGCTTCGAGAAGCGTAATTCCTTTTAAATACTCGACTACTTCGTCTTTTGTGATTGCCATGACTTTATATATTCCTCCGAATAGGGTTCTGTGTTTGAAAGGATAAAGGATAAAGGATAAAGG
>JANMSP010000195.1:0-1933 GCA_031389475.1 Pyrinomonadaceae bacterium | reverse complement strand
ACGCAGAGCGTCCGCGATATTCACATTCGTCCAGTTCAGATTCGGTGCAAAGATCACTTGACGGCGAAGAGCGTCGGTCATGCCGGGAACGCTTACCCCAATTACACGCAACCGCTTTTCGGGATTTGCGGCATGTAACTTTTCGATTCTTTCGCGGGCCATTCGCAAGGCAGTCTTCACATCCGAGGGCGTTTCGAAATCGTCCTCATCCTCAATTTCTCCGTTTAAGGTCGTAAGGCCGACCTGAGACCACCGCACACCGAGGTTGACGCCGATAAAATAATCATCCTCGTTTGCAAACGAAAGAACTCGCGAACGCCGTCCGCTGCCGTCTTTCCCAAGTGTTTCCTCACGAAGAATTCCGCTCGCGATCAGCGGCGCGACGTTATCCGTTACCGTACTTTTATCTATGCTTAGACGGACTGCAATATCAGTGCGTGTTATCGGCTGCGCCGCTCGTATTAGGCGCAGCAGAAGGCTTCTTTTACTGGCTGAATTTAGGGGCGGACGCGGTAGTGAAAGTTCGGATTGAAAGGGAAGAGTATCATTCATAAAATATGAGCAATCGAGAATTCTACAACGAAACGCTTCGTTCTGCACCGTACCAAAGCATTGGCCGATAAATATATTATTTTTTGCGGAAAACGAAAGAAATTAATTTTGGAAATGCACTCCGGTCGTTGTTGTCGAACCATTCGCTTAGATCGATCAGCGATAAACCGTTTGCCTCAGCCGCATTAGTGAAATCTGAAATGTGATGGGTGAAGCATTCGAGAACTTTTAAGCCTTTGTCCGTTTCGAATCTGGCTTTGCTGCCGCTGTATTGTTTGAAAGGATGCAACTCGCAGATGTAAAAATGCGATCCTGCGTTAAGATGCCGAGCGGCTTCACTGAAGACGAAAGTCAAATCCTCAACGTGCTCTAAAATAAGGCTGCAAGTTATTAGATCGACAGTGCCGATAGCGAAATTCCACGGTTTTGTAATATTTGCGAGGTTGAACATAACATTATCTTTAACTTTGGTTTTCGCGATGGCCTGCATTTCCGCTGAAAGATCGACAGCCATTAAATGTTTTGCCTTCTCCGCAAGCCAAATGGTGTTTTTTCCCGTTCCGCAGCCGAGTTCGATGGCGGTTTCAAACGGAATATTCGACAGAGTTTCGATGCTGACGGTTTTTTCCAGATCTCTGGTTCGATTGACGACCAAGTCATAGGTCGGCGCCCAGGAATTGTAAAGCACTTCCGTTGAAGAAAAGGCTTCCCCGCCGCCCGCATCCGGATTATTTGAACGCTCAGTTTGTGACATGGCTTCTAAGTGTGCTTTTCAGATTAACTCAACGGGACCTTGAACTTAAATCAAATTGCAATTTCATCACGCTAAACACGTCTATTATATTGACATCGAACGCATTTAAACGGATAGTTTTCTCGCTGGATTATAATTGGTCGGAGGAATGGGAATGGTCTTTTCGGATGATGAATCAAGAACTAAAGTGACACTTGAGAGTGAAAGAACAGGTGTGATTGATGAACCGCCTTTTCGAATGCTTATTCTCGGCGATTGGAGCGGCGACGGCGATAAGCCGGACATGGGTTCGCGCCGACCGATAGAGATCGACCGCGACAATTTCGACGACGTAATGGCACGGCTGCGTTTGCGTGCCGACCTGGGCGATATTTCCCTTGAATTCGCCGATCTCGACGATTTTCATCCTGACCAACTCTTCCGCCGGCTTCCTGTTTTTGGTGAACTACGCGATCTTAGGAAACGGCTCGTAAATCCCGATACGTTTTATGCAGCGGCTCGAGAGGTTAGGTCGTGGTCTGCGGAGTTGCCGGAAGTTAACGCGGCGGAAGCTGAGGAAGAATTGGTTCAGCCTTCGGATAATCTTTTGGAGGCAATCCTCTCGAAACCCTTCGGAGGTGCTCCGCC
>JANMSP010000183.1:0-30489 GCA_031389475.1 Pyrinomonadaceae bacterium | reverse complement strand
ACCCGCTATCCACACAGGATGACGTCGCCGCTTCGCTGGTTGCCGATTGGGGAATTCCCGTCATGGCTATCAAGGGTGAGTCGATCGAGACATATCTCCGGCACGTTCATGCCGCACTTGACACTAATCCGAACCTCATCATTGACGACGGTTCTGATGTAGTGGCAACGATGTTGAAGGAAAAGAAGGAGTTAGCGGCAACCCTGATTGGTACGACAGAAGAAACCACGACGGGAATTGTGCGCCTTAAGGCCATGCAGAAGGCCGGTGTGCTTAACTTCCCATCTATCGCCGTAAATGATGCGCAGACCAAGCATTTCTTCGATAACCGTTACGGAACGGGCCAGTCGACGCTTGACGGCATCATCCGTGCAACCAATATCCTGTTGGCAGGAAAGAACTTAGTCGTCGTAGGCTACGGATGGTGCGGTAAGGGTGTGGCAATGCGTGCCCGCGGAATGGGGTCCAACGTGATTGTCACCGAGATCGATCCAATCAAAGCAATCGAGGCCGTGATGGATGGTTTCCGCGTTATGCCGATGGTCGAAGCTTGTAAGATCGGCGATTTCTTCGTGACCGTAACCGGCAACCGTCATGTTATTGATAAAGAACACTTTGAAGCGATGAAAGACGGGGCGATCGTCTGCAACAGCGGACACTTCGACCTTGAATTGAACCTCGATGCTCTCCGCGAAATGTCGGCCGAAGCAGTCAAGCGCCGTCCGTTCGTCGAGGAATATATCGGAAAAAATGGCGGGAAGAGCGTGATCGTCCTTGGCGAAGGCCGTCTGATCAACCTCGCTGCCGCCGAAGGCCATCCGGCCAGCGTTATGGATATGTCCTTCGCGAATCAGGCGTTGTCTGCCGAGTACCTGGTCAAACAAAAAGGCCAGCTCTCAAATGGCGTTCATGTATTACCCGCAGAGGTCGATCAAGAGATCGCGAGCCTCAAGCTTCATGCGATGGGCGTCAAACTGGATGTCCTCACACCGGAGATGGTTGAATACATGGGAAGCTGGGAAACCGGAACTTAGTTCCTCTTTCAAATTTAGTTTTTTATAGAGAGAATGGCTCAGGTCATTCTCTCTTTTTTAGTTGGCACCAATCATTATGCAAATTTTCTTTAAGATGATCGAATTCTTGTTAAACCTTTTGCAAAAGCGGCCCAAGCCGCTAGCAAGGTCCGAGTCATGCGGATTATAAAAAAAGTATGTTAAATTTCTTTGACTAAGTTTCAGTGTGTGATTGCCTGTTGGTAATTTCTTATTCTTCTGAGGAGACGCTTTTGTTATCAGACGCAATTTAATCATTTACACGGCTTTTTAGTTAATAAAATCTTGACTGAAAATACTGTCTACCAGATTGCGAGCGTAAAAGATTCAAACAAGAAAACCCGCGATAAACCGATCAACCCGCCGATAAGAATTACCCAAAATACCCCGATCTTAAACTTAAATAGAGCAATGAACGACGCGGAGCTTAATATGACCGCGAACCAGTCGGCCGACCCCGAAATCCCATCGGGAAAGATAACGGCTGCACCGAAAACCATAGCCAGATTCAATATCACCCCGACGACAGCGGCAGTTACGCCTGATAGTGCTCCCGTTAGAGACTTCTTTCCACGCAAATATTCGATATAGGGAGCTCCGAGGAATATGAACAGAAAAGACGGCAGAAAAGTCGCGTAGGTGGCGACGAGGGCTCCGAGAACGGCACTTGAAATCTGTGACACCCCGTCAGGTGGATGATTCCAACCGGCCATAAAGCCGACGAACTGCAGAACCATTATCAGCGGCCCCGGCGTCGTCTCGGCGAGGGCGAGCCCGTCGACCGCCTGCACCGGCGATATCCAATTATATGGCGGAGCAGTGATCGCCTGTGTTACGTAAGCGAGGACAGCGTATGCACCGCCGAAAGTTACTAAAGCAGATTGCGTGAAAAAGCTGTATTCGTGAACATGCAGGCTATTCGTTCCGTTCCAGATAACCAATGCAACCAACGGTGCAATCCACATTAGGATGCCGATTGCCAGAATCTTGAGTAACCGAGTGCGGTTGGGAATGGTATGTTCGGCCGGTGCGACGTTATCGTCGATAATTAAAGTCGACAAGTCGGCCACGTTTGGAATTGTTGGAGATTTATCCTTTTCTGTTGATGCGGTGAAGGCTGAAGGCAGATACCATATTCCGATCAGGCCGGTCAACCCAGCGGCTAAAACTATGACAGGAAAAGGAACCTGCAGGAAAAATATAGAAATGAAGGCAAGTGCCGCAACTGCATAGTGGACTTCCCTCTTCAAAGCACGTCTTCCGATCTTAAGTAATGCCTCGACGACGATCGCGACGACAACCGGCTTGAATCCGTCGAGCACTCCGGCAATTGCCGGAACATTTCCGTGAGCCGCATAAATGTACGAGAGTGCTAGCAGAATAAAGATCGATGGAATGACGAAAAATGCTCCTGCTACAATTCCACCCCACGTCCTATGCATCAGCCATCCGATATATATCGCAAGCTGCTGGGCCTCCGGGCCAGGCAAGATCATGCAGTAATTAAGAGCATGGAGAAATCGTTCTTCGCTGAGCCAGCGTTTCTTCTCAACCAGTTCCCGGTGCATTATTGCGATCTGTCCCGCCGGCCCGCCGAACGAAATAAACCCTAGCTTGATCCAAAAACGCAGGGCTTCGGTAAACGAAACGCGTCTTGGCAGACCAGTTGACGTGCTTTGCTCGTTTATAGCTTTCACATGAGGTAATCTCTTTTAAGAAATATTTTTAATAGTATAACCATGCCGAATTTCAGTGCAATGCTTGATATAAGCTATGCACATTAAATCCACCAGTAGAGAATTGCGTACCCAAATCAAGAATTAATAACACCGTTCTGGCTGGTGCCGCGGCGGCGGTAAGAATTCTTGCGGCACGGTTCGGAGCGGAGATTCCCACGAGTTCGAACGAGATTCGCCGCTCAGTACCACCGGACTGAATATAGCTTTTCACCAGTTGACCTTAGCGGACTAGAAATAAGCAAAAGAATTTAGAAAATTATCAGCTTGCGCGTTTTCGCTCACGGTTTTGACCAGGACGGCGCCACGATTGTTTTTTTTGAGCCTTCATCGAGGGTTCTTTACTGATGCTGCTCGCGGGATCAAGGCGTCTTATGAACCCTTCTTCCTCTTTTGTCAGCAACAAGTCTTTTGCGGCATGAATATGAGCACGTTCACTGCTTCCGGCTATGTTCGAACGCAGTTTCGAAAGCACTATTTTATATAAGTGGAAGAGTCTATAATATTCCGTAAGACGGGTCCGGGCTTGCGGTGACAGGTCTTCCTCCTTTATTGGGCCAGTGGATTTTAATTTTTTCTTGATCGGCATTATTTTTACAATTATATTAAAGATGCGATTGTGTTGCAACGATGCAACACTGATAACGGGCGGTATGACTGACGACTCTTCAGTCAGATTAACCGAACTTTATGTTTTGACTTTAGAAAGCAGGTAAACACCGAGCATCGCGAATAGCATAAGCGGCGTCCATACAGCGAAGGATGGAGATAATGAACCATTCAGGCCGAATTGATCGAATGAAGCGGTAATTCCCATGAACAGCAGCCATAGCCCAACTGCATATCCAATTGTCACCACCTTCCCTTTGCGGCTCAGCGATAGCGCGAACGGGGCCGTGAACAGCCCGATAATAAATGGAAGAAACAGCGTTGTATATTTCTTCTGCAGCGCTACTCCGAAACTCCGTTTTTCTACTTCTGATTCGCTGTTTTCCAATTGCTGCTTGGTTTCAGCAATATTTAAATGGCTCGGTTTCTTGCGCGTTTCGATAAATGGGTTCGAGGTTTCGGTCAGTTCCCCGCCATTTAACTTTTGGGCTGTGATCTTTCCAGCCTTAATATCAATCCTTTCAGCCGGGCCCGAGAAGACTATGCCGTTTTTTCCCCAAGTAGCATGAGGAACGCGGTACACAGATTGCAATCTTGTGTTGTCATTCGCAAATTCATAGATACTGAGATCAACCACCGTCTTTACGTTATCAGACGCATTTTGATCGAGATTGAACGAAAAAATTCTCCTATCGTTCGCAACCCATAATTTTCCTGACGGCTTGGCGGCAGCACCGCGACCGCGAATTTGCAATCGTAGTTCATCTTGCCGCTGATTCGCCTGCGGCAGAATTCGTTCCTGCACCTGCCAATTGAAGACGCCGAGCACAAACGTGGAAAGAATGCACGGTAACAGGAGTCGGTAAACGCTTTGACCCGCCGAGGTCCAAGTGACGATCTCGTTCTGCCGCGATTTAATAACATAGGTCGCCAAAACCGCCACCATCGCTGACGAAGGGGCCAGCTGGATATAAATAAATGGCAGTAGAAAGAATAGATACTTGATGAGCAAAACTATGCCGCCGTCGAACGTACCGGCGAATCTCCACAATTCGAACGCTGTAAATATAAGAAACACCGCAGAAAGAAAACCCAGCGTGAGCAGGTAAAACTTTGCAAGGTTAAGAATCAGATCGAAATCACGAAGGCCAGTCGTTAGATCGACAAAGAAATTACTGGATTGCGTTTTACGGCCGCCGAATTTCAACTTTGATAATAGTTCCCTTCCCCGTTCCACGATCCTGCCGATAAATTCCAACCTACTGGAGAAATTGAACCAGATGATCGCCCCGGAGCTAAACACAAGCGGGATCAAGCTGGCGGAGAAAACATCTATGCGATCGGTACGGGCAAGCTGTTCCCCAAGAAAAGCGAGCAGATAATAGCCGATCAAGCTAACAAGCGCGACGAAAATCCCAAAACTCCGCCCTCGGCTGCTGAATCTTAAAATCAATGCCGTTCCGAGCAAGCAAAAAACAAGTGGCGTAATCGAAAGAATTATCCGGCGCTGCCAGAGTATTAAGGCCTCCGTACGTTCACGACCGCCCTTGCTTTGAGCGTAAGCCGAAAGTTGTGAAAGACCCAATTCATCGGGCGTAAGTTCTGTACTGCTTAGTTTTTGGAGCAACTCGCCTCGTTTCGTATTGATGGCGTAGCGTACTTCTCCCATGCTGTCGGAATTAAAGGTCTCGGTCGTACCGTTTTTAGTTATCGTCGTCGAGACAGCATTCTCCAGGACGAGTTCGGACAGTTCTCCCGATGAATCGATCCTGCCATTCGTACTCGTTATCAGACGCAGGGTTCCAGCCTTATCATTCTCGGTAAAAACGAATATGTTTTTCCAGGATCCGTTATCAATATCGCCGTCCTTGATATATATGGTGTAACCCGCGACTTCGGTGTTGAATATACCCGGCTCGATCGGCGATTCGAGTTTATAGATCGCTGTTTGTAGCGCTACCTGACGGACAATACCGGCGGCGAATGGCACACCTTTAAGATTTATAAAAAAAGCGAAAGCAGAGAGCAGGATACCCAGAATCAGGATCGGAACCGTAATTTGAAGATTGCTGACGCCGGCGGCGCGGATCGCGACAAGCTCGCTGTCACTTTGCATCTTTGTAAGGCCGACGATAACGCCGACGAGTACTGCCATCGGACATGTGAATGCAATTACATTTGGAATCAATGCAAGAGTGAGCTGCCAGACAAGATTTGTCGGCAGGTTCACACTAAAGAAGATATCCGAAAACCGGCCCGCCTGCTGGACGAATAAGATTACGCTGAGAAGAACCCACGCGAAAATAAAATACGGAAGGATCGCGCCGATCAAATATTTAGATAATTTCCAGCTAAATCGCATAAGTCGTTACGTCAGAACCGGCTGCGTAAGCGGGTGGTAAAGACAATGCCTGGAGATGCGATCAGGTTCCATCACGACTTCATGTCGGAATTCATACCACCTGCTTACGCAGGCGGTTCTGACTCGATTCAACAATTCGACCATTATTCTTTGGCTGCGGCTAAAGCCATACCATAATCCTTTGCCTGACTCACCTCACGACCTACGACCTGCGAGATTATGCGTTTAAGCGTTTTGGAAACTTCGCTCACTTGATCCGGTTTACCAGAAACCCACTTTATATACTCAACCGGCGAGAGCTTCTGCACATTGTGGAAAACTTCACGATGGCCGGAATTAACTATATCGCCGCTATTCGTTTTCCCGCAGTTTCTGCACCGGAGATGAAAACTACTCTGTATACGTGTCACTTCACCTGCTTTAAAAGTCCGTTTGCAAATGTCGCATGAGCTCCAATCGGGCAAATACCCGCCGAGACGGAGCAGCCATAGTTCAAAATATAGCCGTATGCTATCGAGATCTTCGGCGTTTTCCGACGCGGCCGTTAGGCACGCTTTAGTCATCCGGTAAAGTGTCTCATGCGGATCGTGAGGCGGCACAAATGACATCAGTAGGTCGGCAATATATGAGAAAGTGTTCAGAAACTCAGGTGAACTTGCTTCGGCAAAGCAGGATTTCGTAAGTTCGACGCTTTGAATAGATACAAGTTCGCGTTCTTCCTTCTGAAAATAGCTGAGGTTTACGGTGGAAAACAGTTCTAGCGTGCTTCCGAAACGGCTTTTCAAACGCTTCGCTCCCTTTGCCACTCCTCTGACCATGCCGTGTTCACGAGTGAAAAACACCACTATCCGGTCAGCTTCGGCCAAATTGTAGCTTTTCAACACTAGACTTTCTGTTTCGTATTGCGGCATTTGTTTTACAAGGCAGAACCGCCTGCGTAAGCAGGTGGTAAGATTTTCGAGAAAATTCGTGGTCAGGTCCAAAAGTTAATTCCAAACAATGCCTTACCACCCGATAAGGCAGGTTGGTTTTACCTTAAGGAATAAAATATAGAATCCAGGCGATCACGAGGCTAATTCCGACGAATTGAAGAAACGTTCTTCCGCCAAACCAAATCTTTTCCTTCGCCGTGCCCGTAGCAAAGACGCCAAAGCAAACCGACACGAAAAGTCCGAAACCCACGAGATATAGAAAATGGATCATTTCTTCCTCCCGAAGTGAATGTCGAGGGCATCGATAACCGCCAGGTAATTCAGCAATCCGGCGGTTTCCAGGAACCGACCGCCATATTCGAATGTCGCGAGTGCGGCGACGTTCGGAGCGGCATCGGAACCGACGATATAACTTACTAGTGCTCCGAGGCCATTACCAAGTTTGGCGAAAACATTAAGCATGTAAAGTAATGTCCCGTCCTTGAATTCGAAGCCGGGATAATGAGCGCCGCCGCTCAGCATCGCTATTATGAACATCGTCCATATCGCCCCGCTAATTAATAACCCCCGCTTCATTCGTTTCTGCACGAAATGCCCTGCTCCGGGGAAAAACCATGACATTATTCCAATTACAATCGGATTATCCATCAAAAATTGCCTCTTTCTATCTCTAAGTTACTTTAACTGTCGAATTCCCGACGCCTCTAACTTTAATTAGATAAATTCTCTAAACTATTCAGTACAATGTAGTTATAAATTTCGTACGTTTTACTTTAACTGTTCCCTTCAGGCAGTAGCAACCTAATAATTGCGTTAACTACTCCTATACTAAGCCCTAATAAATAAAGCAGTTAATTATCGCCCGTATTTACACTAATCAGAGAGTAAGCCGGATCAGAGAATAATTTCAGCTGAGACGTTATATTCTGCCGCATTTTCCCACGAAAAACCGAAAAATTTCTTTGGACAGCGGATCTGAATGCCACGATAATTCCGGATGCCACTGTACGCCTAATACGAAACGTTTTTCACGATTATCTTCGATGCATTCGATCACACCATCGTTTGTCCATGCAGTTGCCCTCAAATCCTTTCCGACAGTCTTTATTGCCTGGTGATGATGCGAATTTACCTTCACCGGATCACTTCCCTTCCCTGCCAGGGATTCAAGTATCGTTCCCTGTTCTATACGAATCGAATGGGAATTTCGTTCGCGTGGAATTCCCTGTTCATGCTTTACCGGACTGTCGATCTGTGACGCAATATCCTGGATCAGGTTTCCGCCGCGCGAGACATTCAGCGACTGCATACCGAAACATATCCCCAGGACAGGCAAATTCAGCCTTTCGGCCTCGGCGAGCACGAAAAGATCTGTTTGATCTTTTTCCGGCACCACCCGTCCTAATTTCGGGTGCGGCTGCTCGCCGAAAAATTCCGGATCGACGTCGCTATCACTGCCCGGCAATAAAATCCCGTCGAGTCCCGTCATTATTTCCGAAATATAATCGGCCTTCGGGATCAAGGCGATATGAACGGGAATCGCTCCAGCCGCTTCAAGAGCCTCGCTGTAGTCGCGGCCAAGATAAAACCGCCGCGTTTCGAGTTCCAGCCGCATCGTAACGCCAATTCGAGGTCTGTTTGCCATAAACTATTTAATGTTCAATCAATACAGGCCATCTGTCAATTTGAGCATTTGAAATTAAAGACATATGATTTAGCTTTTATGGGAAAGCACGGAAATGGAATGCGAATACGTTCGACAACAGTTCTGCTGGTTCAGCGCAACGGAGCGGTCGCAATGGCGGCCGACGGGCAGGTGACGCTGGGCGAGACGGTAATAAAGGGCAATGCCCGTAAGGTGAGGCGTTTGTTGAACGGCGAGATAATCGCCGGATTTGCCGGTTCGACGGCGGATGCGTTTGCGTTGTTGGGCAGGTTTGAGACTAAGCTCGGTGAATTCCAGGGCCAGCTTGAACGGGCAGCCATTGAACTCAGCAAGGATTGGCGTACGGACAAATACCTGCGAAATCTGGAAGCTCTTTTGATCGTTGCTGATAAAAAGGATGCTTTTTTGATCTCTGGAAAGGGCGATGTTATCTCCTCGGATGAGGGATTACTGTCGGTTGGTTCAGGAAGCATGTTCGCACTTGCGGCGGCCCGTGCACTCGTCAAACATACGGAATTATCTGCGCGGGAGACCGCGGAAGAAGCATTGCGGATCGCGAGCGAGATCTGTATCTATACAAACTCGGATATTTTGGTTGAGGAGCTTTAACGGAACGCGGACATCCTTGTCCGCTACCATTGCGGACTAGGATGTCTGCATTCCGAAGATATGGCGATTTATTTAGGTGGTGAAATTAAGGAAGGCTCGGTTAAGCGTAATCTTGACGATCTGACGCCGCGCCAGATCGTGGAGGAACTCGACAAGTACGTCGTGGGCCAGAACAGCGCTAAAAAGGCCGTTGCCGTTGCTTTGCGCAACCGTATCAGGCGTCAGAAGCTGCCGGAAGAGATCGCGCAGGACGTATTGCCGAAGAATATTCTGATGATAGGTTCGACCGGAGTCGGGAAGACCGAGATCGCACGGCGGCTTGCACGCGTTGCCGATTCTCCGTTTATAAAAATTGAAGCATCGAAGTTTACCGAGGTCGGATACGTCGGACGCGATGTCGAGAGCATGATCCGTGAGTTGACCGAGATCGGCATCGAGATGACGAAGCAGACTGCTTATCAGGACGTTTTGCAGACCGCGAAGGACAATACGGAAGAAGAATTACTCGATATACTTCTTCCGCCGACGTCTTTGCATTATCAGACGCAGAATGAAAACGTCGGTGAAGATCATGATACGCAAATTCCAAATCGCACCCGCGAAAAACTTCGTGAACAACTGCGCCGCGGCGATCTGGACGAACGCCTGATCGAATTAGACACCCAAGACCGTTCGAATCCAACACTCGATTTCGTCGGCGGGCAGGGAATGGACGACATGGGCGTGAATCTGAAGGACATGTTCGGCAATCTTTTTCCGGCAAAAACCGTTCGGCGAAAGATGCGGGTCTCTGACGCTCAGAGCTATATTTTGCGTGATGAACAGGAAAATCTCGTCGACATGGAACAGATAACCCGTATGGCGATCAAGAAAATCGAGAATTCCGGTATTATCTTTCTAGACGAGATCGACAAGATTGCGGGCCGCGAATCGGGCGGCAATCCGGACGTGTCCCGCGAAGGCGTCCAACGTGACCTGCTGCCTATAGTCGAAGGTACGAATGTCAGCACAAAATACGGAATGGTCAATACGGAGCACATCCTATTCATCGCCGCAGGTGCATTTCACGTTTCAAAGCCTTCCGATCTGATCCCGGAGCTTCAGGGCCGTTTTCCGATCCGGGTGGAGCTCGAATCTTTGACGATCGACGACCTTAAGCGCATACTGACGCAGCCGAAAAATTCGTTGATTAAGCAGTATCAGGCGTTGCTTAAAACAGAGGGAATCGAGCTGGAGTTTACGGAAGACGCAATAGCAAAGCTCGCCGATATGACCGCAGAGATCAATAAATCGACGGAAAACATCGGTGCCCGGCGGCTGCACACGCTGCTCGAAAAACTGTTGGAAGAGATAAGCTTTCTCGGAAGTGAACTGGAAGAGAAACATCAGCTTATTGATGCAGAGTACGTAGAGGATAGGCTCGGCGGGTTGATCCAGGATCAGAATTTACGGCAATATATTTTGTAAGGCTAACGCATTTAGCCGCGAATTTTGTATGTGGCGGGATTATTAGACACGGCTTTCTCGTCTGAGGACGTAATCCTTAATTTAAACACAATGTCAATTAAATCTTCGCTTAACACCTTTAGATTAAGCAGTTACGTTAAGCGAGTGTCGGTTAAAGCACTGATGGCCGCTTTAGCGCTTGCGCTGATTACGTTGTCCTTAAGCTGTGGAAAACGCAAACCGCCGCTGCCGCCGCAGGAACGTGTTTCGCAGCGTGTTGAGGCCTCCGCGTTTCAGCGCGGCAATCAAGTGATCCTCTCCTGGAAGATGCCGGCGAGAAACGCGCCGGACAACGATGTCCAGAACATCGCCCGTGTCGATATTTATCGCCTAGCCGAACCGCTGAACTCGCCGCTGACCTTATCCGAAGAAGAATTCGCCTCACGCAGCGTAGTGATAGCGTCCGTTCCGATTTCCGATACCGATTTTGCGCTTAAAACGCTGACTTATGCCGACTTGCTAGAATTCGCGGGTCAACCGGCACGCCTTCGTTATTCATTGCGTCTAGTCAATAAATCTGGGCAAAAGGCGTCTTTTTCCAATTTTCTTTTAGTTGAGCCCGCAAGCAAGATCGCGGGCAGCCCGGCTTCCCTGTCAGCCGGGCTTTCACAGGAAGCGATTACTCTATCGTGGAATGCCCCGGCAACGAATGTCGATGGTACTACACCGCCAAATATTCTCGGTTACAATATTTACCGTTCCACGTCGGACAAGGAAGCGGCAAAGCTGTTGAATAAAACTCCCGTAAGCGAAACTAAGTATGCCGACGAATTCTTCGAATTCGATAAGGCGCAGTTTTATTTCGTCCGTGCCATTTCAATCGGTACAAGCGGGGAGCCTGTTGAGAGCGGTGAATCGAATATAGTCCAGCTTTTTCCAAAGGACACCTTTGCTCCAAGTCCTCCATCCGCAATAACTTTGGCTGCGACCCTTAATACCATTTCTATCTTTTTTGCGTCCAATCCGGAACGTGACATTGCGGGTTACAGAATTTATCGTTCGACCGATGCTAATTTGGAAAAATCGAAATGGGCACTCTTAACGCCGGAGCTTTTAGCAACAAATACATATCAGGATACGCGCGTCGAATCGGGCGCAACATATTTTTACTACATAACAGCGACGGATAGGACAGGCAATGTGGGCCAGCCATCGGATGTGGTGTCGGAAACGGTCCAATAGAGACTGGAACGAAACGCGGGACGCCTTGCGGTCCAGTGGATTTGATTTTATGAAGATAGATTTTGTGTCGATCATTATTCCATCGAAAATAGTCTGCGTCGGGCGCAATTACGCCGAACACGCTAAGGAACTTGGCAACGAAGTGCCTTCTGAACCTCTTTTGTTTCTTAAAGCTCCGAGCGCGATCATTGGCGACAACGAGGCAATCATACTTCCCTCTCAATCCGGCCAGGTAGAACACGAAGGCGAGCTGGCGGTGGTGATCGGAACGACCTGCAAAGATATTTTTGATGATGAAGATCCGTTCAAGTACGTTCTCGGATATACGTGTCTAAATGATGTCACAGCTAGAGATATTCAGCGTAACGACGTGCAGTTTACCCGCGGAAAATCGTTCGACACTTTCTGCCCGATAGGCCCGATCATTGAAACAGATCTCGACGTTTCAAATATCCGCGTGACGACGAGCGTCAATGGAATTATCAAACAGGATGGGCGAACTTCGGACATGGCCTTCCCCGTCGATTCCCTAATTCGTTATATTTCGCGGCAGATGACTTTGAATGTTGGCGATGTGATTGCAACCGGCACGCCGTCAGGAGTTTCAAAGATGATTAGCGGTGATGTTTGCGAGGTGACAATCGAAGGCATCGGCACGCTGACTAACCCGGTTCAATAACCAGCGATTCTTCGCACTAGTGAAATTGTGATTAGCAATTTGATGTCTTACAATTTGTGAAGGACATTTCAAAAATGGAACCCCCGGTCGCTACCGCTCTCGGTTCTGACAAGAGAAAATATTATGAAATTCTTTATTGATACAGCAAATTTGGATGAGATCAAGGAAGCCAACGAACTTGGATTGATCGATGGCGTAACGACTAACCCTTCTCTGGTGGCTAAGGAAGGTAGTGTCGATTTTAAGGAACATATCGCCGCCATCTGTAAGATGGTGAAAGGCGACGTATCGGCGGAAGTTACATCTCTCGACACCGATGGAATGCTTCGCGAAGGCCGTGAGTTTGCGAAGATTGCTTCCAATGTCGTCATTAAGTGCCCCCTCACTTTGGATGGCTTGAAGGCGACCCGCATATTTCGCGAAGAAGGCACTAAGGTTAACGTAACGCTTTGTTTTTCGGCCGCTCAGGCTCTGCTGGCGGCTAAGGCAGGTGCGACCTACATTTCGCCGTTCATTGGCCGACTGGACGACATCGGTCAGAACGGTATGCAGCTGATTCAAGATATTGTGCAGATTTACGGAAATTACGGTTATGAAACACAAGTACTCGCAGCGTCAATCCGCCATCCGATGCACATTGTCGATTGCGCTCTGGTCGGGGCCGATGTAGTGACAGTGCCGCTAAAAGTGATTCAGCAGTTAGTCAAGCATCCGCTGACAGACAAGGGTTTGGAAGGGTTTTTAAGTGATTGGAAAAAGAGTGGGCGAAGTTAAAGATTAAATACATTTGGATTTAGTGATCTAATGTATTCAATTGTGGACCTGCTTCTTCCTTATTTCTATTTTCGTGTGGTTGGTGGACAGTGGTTTAAGAATCTGTCCATGAATCACATGGAAGAAGAAAAAAGACTTCTGAGCTCTCCCTGTTTCGCTGCCGAGTCCAGGTCTTGCTGTAAGGCTCCTTGGTATTTGGCGATAAAATCATCGTCCTCATTCTGCATTTCGACAAGTTCCCGCAGTTTTTTAAGATGCGTATCTACCGCCTCCTTCGCAAAGCCATCCCTTTGAGCAAACATTTCGTCAATATCGACTATCAACGTCGAGAACTTTCGCAACCAGGCAAAATCCGGATCGTCAATCAAAACATTTAAAAACTGTCCGCTCGTCTGCGGGCCGTGAATGCCTTCATGGATCGATCGCTCGAAATCGACAAGAGATTTATGTAGGCCAAGCAGCAAATTTCGCGAAGCTTTAAGTAATTCCGTACTGTTCATCCTTAAATTTTACAACAGATCTTAAATTAAAAATACCTTTCTCAGTTTTGTTAATGAGAGGGCTAATGATAATTTATTAGCTGGCTAATTTTAGTATATTAGGCAGCTAAACGTTTTATAATAGGAGGGCAACCTCTTACATAAAGCCCTTAATCATAAGCAGTTAAGAAGGTGCATATGAATTTCGACGACAGTGTAAGTTTTCTTCTCGCAAAGGTCAGCATCGCCCACAGGAACCTACTGCAAAAGGCGGTGAGCGGCGCCGGGCTACATAGCGGACAAGTGTTTGTAATGTTTGAATTGTGGAAAGCGGATGGCCAGCGGCAGATCGATCTTGCCGACAAACTCAATCTTGCTCCGCCGACGGTGAACAAAATTCTCGGCGGCCTTCTCGAAGGCGATTTTGTCACGCGGGCTAAATACGAAGACGACGCGCGCTCGACGCGGATTTTTCTGACGGAAAAAGGTAAGGAGGTTCGCGTACGGCTCGAGGAGCAATGGGCGGAACTAGAAGCGGAAACGGTCGAGGGCCTTACCGATACGGAAACGCTAATGCTGAGACAGCTTCTGGCAAAATTGCTTGGTCAATGATTTTTTGTCAGTACCGGAAGCGATAGCGACTGGGTTCTTTTACCTTTAGGGATGAGATCCCCGGTCGCTTCCGCTCTCGGTACTGACAAGACTAAGAACTCAGTCGCTGTCGCCCCCCGGTTCCCAACCGGGACTTTTTTCTTTTAATTTTGGACCGATGGCTATAGAATGCGTTTATTATGAAAATACTGCTTGCGACCGACGGGGCAAAACAGAGCGACGCGGCGATAAATTCGTTAAAACGTATGCTGCTGACGAATGGCGATGAGATAAAGATCGTAAATATTGTCGATATGGCATTGCCGATGTCCATCGACATTTACGGCGGCTATTTGCCTGATACGACGGAGCTTGAAAAAACGGCCCGTGAACATGGAGCAAGAATTCTGGAGCAAACTGCGGCAAAGCTCAATGCATTTACCAACAGCGACAACGTTTCCATTACTACGGAGATGCTTTTCGGCTCGCCGGAAAGCCGGATCGTTGAAACGGCCGAGACATGGAATGCCGATCTAGTTATAGTCGGGTCGCACGGATATAGCCGTTGGGAGCGGCTTCTGCTTGGCTCCGTATCGGATTCGGTCGTTCACCACGCTCCGTGTTCGGTGTTGGTCGTCCGCGTTCCTGCGGAATAAGTGATGCAAAGTCAAATAGTTACGGTCAATTCCCGAAAGTACGATCAGAGCATCCGCCGGAGTTGGAATTGCCGCCTCGTGGAGCGCCGGGATCCGCTTTTAATGTTTGTCGGTGAATTCGAAACCGATGTAGATCACGCCGATTTGGGGTTTATCAGACGCGGAACGGTCTCGTACGAATATTATTGGCTCGACCGCTGGTACAACGTTTTTCGTTTTCACGAACCCGACAGCTCGTTTCGAAATTTCTATTGCAACATCAATATGCCGCCAAAGTTTGCTCAAAACGTGTTGAATTATGTTGATCTTGATATCGATGTTGTTGTACATGCGGATTTCAGTTATAAGATTCTTGATATCGAGGAATTCGACGCAAATGCGCTGAAATTCGCTTATCCGGAAGATGTTGTTTTGAGAGCGCAACTAACTTTGAAAGAGATCATACAGAGTATTGAAGAGCGCGAATTCCCTTTCGATTGGCAGAAGCCTGACCGTTAGGGAGGGATTGCCTTGGGAGTAGGGTACTGGCAGCAGCGGTAGGCAGTTAAATAGGGATCTCTTTACGCAACCTGCAACTGCCTTCCGCTAACTCTATGAAAGCCCTTCCTTACGGTCGGACTCCTACCAAATGAGGAACAGTTCGTTTTATTGTTTGTATCAGGTTGAACTAAATTTCAAAAAGGAAAACTGCAATGAAAATGAAAGTTGTCACGCTTTGTACTTTATTTCTCGTGTCGGCCGCTGAACTATGCGCTCAGAATCCGCAAGCCGCGGTTCCGCAATACAACGATCCGTTGGGCAGCATTGCTTATGATTTAAGCAAGATAACCGCGGCGGTTCAGACTTTGAATGAACGGCTAAAGGAATTTGTCGATAAATTCGAAAAGGTCGGCGGATCGAATATGAGCGAGAAGCAGCAAAGGCTGATAATGGGACTAGAGTTGCTGGTAAAGTCCGAGCAGCGGCTAGCGAGTCTCCAGAAATTTCAGATCGATCTCGTCGAAAAGCAAGGAATATCCCGCGCCCGCCTTGCTCAGATCGACCGCGACTCTTTTCCGCAGAGTATTGACCGAAGCGTCGCGTTCGAAGGAACCACGAAAACCGAGGAAATACGCGAAAGTCGGCGAAATGCATTGAATGCCGAACGGCAAAGCCTGCAAACACTGCTGGCGCAGATCAATAGCAATTTGGCGGAAACGAGCGATGCGGTTCGCGAAGCTCAGAATATGGTGCAGAGATTGAGGCGAACGTTCTTGCCGCAGATCGAACGAGAATTGGCGGAGCAGTAGACCGGACCGCAAGCGTCCCGCTTGCCCACGGAGTCTGCGGACGAGTTGCCGTGCTGCAAATCTTGTTAGTCGCTAAGAGTTTGTTCGCGTTGGAGCAATGCTTCTTGCAGGCAAGGATGCCTGCGTTCCAGTTATCGCGGCTGGATTCGGAGTATGTAGCTGCAAACTACGAGGCTGACGCCTGGTGTCAAAGATATTTTCTGCCCTGGCGGAAGCTCGTAATTATTTATAGCCGCAGCGTTCCGGCCTTCGTTTACCACCCAGTATTTTCCCGTTCCATCGGTGCCTATTGTTAAATGACGGCGGCTAATTTCGGGATCTCCGGCGAGAGCGATATCTACCGGTTTCGATTTGGAACCTCGGCCGACCGATATTTCCCGTTGATAGACCGGCACGACATTCTGCCGCACGCCGTTCATCCAGATCTCAAGCTTGTAAATTTCCGGTGCACGCTGGCGGACATTCGTCATTTCCTCAAGTTCAGCGGAGGGTAGAGCGACTGCCTGCTGAATATTAGATTGCGCGATCGTCGGCGGCGTTCCGATCTGCGGCGACGTTCGTTGTTCGATAAAATTGGGCTGCTGCATCGGCGGCGAATACGGAGCCGGCTGCGGCAGGTTTTTACCCTGGTTCGCCGGGGCAGGAAGCGGCTGCGATTTCGGACGTGAAAGCACGCCGGTTTTGTTGCTCTCAGAATCTTCCCAGCTATGCTGCACGCGCACGTCGCCTTTTTCTAAAGTTCCATCGACTCTCAGCTGGATGACGAACGATTTCGTTTCCAATTTTTTCTTGCCGGATATCTCCTTAGCCCGCTCTGCCAGGATGTGATACAAACCCTGTTCGAGGCCTTTGCGCTTCACGCCTTGCCACTCCTTATCGTCTTCATCGCTAAGAAATATCGTGTATTCGCTGGGAATTATCGTCGTTCCCTGTGGCAGCGGCACCATTTCACGCTGCATCACGCCCTCGACCGCACGGGCAATCTTGACGATAAATTCCTCGGCCTGGCTTCGCGGCTTTACCTGTGCGTCGCGCGCCGCGTTTTCAAGCAGAAGCTCCGCCGATTCACCGTCAATCCATTGTCTTACTTTGTCGAGTACGCTCAAATGTTCATCTCCGTAAAAAATTATCTTAACAGGATGGACAGGATATACATGATGTTTTACGTAAAAATTAACTCGAATATTGTCGAACTTGTCTATTCCAACCAATACAAATGAAATCCTGAATATCCTGTCTACCCTGTTCAAAAAAATTGCCGCATCAATCGAGATCGACATATTTCCCGTTGAGCCAGCCGCTGCTCGATGCCGATTCGCCGTTTCGCTGTCTTCCCTGTTCGATTACATCAACTTGATACCAATTATTCTGTGATTTTACAATTCTAACGCGCGAATTTTTCGTAACCATTCCGATCGGATCATTATTCGTGTTGGGCGACGGGCGCAAATAAATATCGGTGTTAGCTTTCCCGGTTCTCGCACTCAAAATTCTTACGGTATCCGGAAAAAATCCCAAACCGCGAAGGTACGACTGAGTTGCGTACAAACCGCCCGCAAATATGGCGAAAAAAATCGCAAAGATTGCCGCATTTCGCAGTAATTTCCTTTGTTTTTTTGGATTATCGCCTACGAGATCGCCGGGGAACGCAGTTTCGCGGCTATTTAGAACACTAAGCGGCGCCTGATTTGGCCATCGATCTTCGACACGTTGCATAGCCTGATGATTCGCGGCTTCGACGACCGACTGCGGATCGAGATCGATGCTCACTGACCCGTTCGTGATCAGCGGATGGCGCACCTTCATTTCCCGCGAAGTATTAAATCGCGGCTGCTGCGGAGCGATCGGGGTATAACCGCGTGCAACGTGCGGCTGAGGCGAATCGTTTATATTTACCAGCAACTGAGTGGAGTTCTCTTTCTCTGCGACAAGACGGCGCATATCTTCAAGATAGGTCCAAAATTCATCGACGCTCTGATGCCGCTTTTCCGGATCGCCTGCTGTCGCTTTTTCAAGCACACGCAGGAGTTCCGGAGCCCAATATTCTTCGCGGGCGGTGATCGGTAAAGACGTGATCCGCTTATTTGAGTATGCCCGGGGAGCCTCGCCGGTTATTAAGGCGTAAAAGGACTTAGCCAGTGAATAAATGTCGGCCACCGAAGTTAGGGCTGAAACCGGCAACACGTCGTCGCCATCTAAAAAAAGTGGACTGTGTTCAGGCGGCGCATATACATTCGTGCCGACGCGGGTGATCGGCGAATCCGAAAGATGAATCCGGGCAACGCCAAAATCCGCGATCTTTACAGTCTCGCGGTCTTTCGTCAAAAGCAGATTTTGCGGCTTTATGTCACGGTGAATAATGTTGTTGCGATGAGCGTGTTTCAGCCCCGCACAGATCTGCTCGATATATTTGAGGGAGTTTTTTAGCGTTAGATTCTTTTCACGCGAGGCCTTTTGCAGATCGCCGCCCTCGAGATATTCAAGCACGAGATAATGAAATATTGTCCCTTTCAGATCACGGGCGGTGCCATGGCCGAGGCGGCTGATGATATTCGGATGGCGGACGCGGTCGAGAGCAACTGCTTCGTTCTGGAAATTTTCTACCAGAGTGCGCTCAAGGTCGGGATCGAGATCGTCCTGTAGAAACACATTGAGCGCCTTGATTACAACGTTATTATGCGGCGAATTCTGCGACGCTAAGGTATCGCGGGCGACGAAGATCTCCGCATAGCTGCCACGCCCGAGTTCGTGGGTGACATCATAGCGTTTATCGAGTCTGCTGTTGTTTAGCGAAAGCTCTCTCATCATTTTTGTCCGGCGTATTTAGTTCGCCGCCGTTTTCAACAAACTAAAGTTTGTTGGACAGTTCTCAATACGACATTATAGGGCTAAAGTTCGCAAAACACACATATCGCGACACTATATGGTCATGTTTTAGATGCTGCCCCATTCATTTTGAATTCGCAATCATTTCCGATAGAATGGCAACAAAATAGCCGTGATCATCGTAGATCAATTTCTGAATGCCGGAAACTCCGCAAACCGCAAAAAAAAGCTTTACAACCGATTGGCTGGTCCAGGGCGTGCTGACAAAGATCGGCGACACATTCGACCGTTTGACCGGACGCGGCTGGAAGCCTTCGAGCAGCCTTGCGACAAGCGAGTTGATCGAAAGGCTGAAACAGATTCTGGATGCGGAAGTACGCGAAAACGGCGATGAGCGAAAATTTGTCCCGCATAATATAAAGCTGAAAATGCAGTGGGACAAATTTTCGACCGATGCCGGCGACAGTCTAAAGTCGCTCGAGGAAGAGCTTTTAACCGCCGCCGTCGATCATATTAACGATAAGCTATATTATACGCATGCTCCGCTCTCTATTGAGGTTAAACCCGATTACTTCACCTCCGGCGTTAAGCTTTTTGTCAGCTACGACAAATTTTCGGACAAAGAACATGAAGCTGAAATGGCTGTCGCAATTCCGGGTGCGAAAGCAGCGGAACTTTCCGCGGCCGAGGACAGCGTTCGATCTTCGGCGATAGTAGTGGTGCGTTTTCAGATCAATGATCAGGCCCGGCAAAAAGAACTTCGATTTGAGGAAGGATCGAGGCTGAGCGTCGGACGAACTAAAGAAAATGATCTCGCACTGGACGATCCGAGCGTCTCCAAGATGCACGCGTCGTTGCTGCTCGATTCACAGTCACGCCTGTTGGTGGCCGACACCGGCTCTACCAACGGAACATTTGTCGGTGACGCACGTATTTCTTACGGTAAGGCTATCGAGATTGGAAAGGGCGGCAAATTAAGATTCGGGACCGTGGAAGTGGAGTTAGAATTGAAACCAAAACCGGCCCCGGCTCCCGCTGAACTGCCGAAAACGGAAGCATATAAGGTCGGCGAATTTGAATTTACGCAGAAGATCGAGGCCGAACCCGCGGAAACAGAAGCAGCCGTTGTATTGCCCAAACCTGAACGGGGCTAGTAAACGGATCCGTAGAGGGACTTAGTTGATCGTGTCAGAAGCCTGACCGTTAGGGAGGGCTTGAGCGCCACGCAAAAAAGCCCTTACTAACGGTTAGGCTTCCGCCGTTTATAAATATGACGTTTTTATTATCTCTCGCACAAATCGATTGGAACAAACTCCGCCCCGAGAATCTTTTCGGCGGGCAGATTTTGGAACGTACTCCAGCGGGCTTGAGCATTCTTTATATTATCGGCATCGGCGTGCTTCTCGGTTTTCTGGTCATAACATTCTTCGATAATTTTAAACGTCCAAAGTTCCTGTTCGAGCGGCATTTACCCCGCGAAGTCACCCGCCGGCTAACCCAAACGATCGCTAACCGAAGCCTCCGCGTTTGGCAGTTTGTCTTTATTTGTCTTGCATTTACGGTGTTCGGCTTCCAAGTTTACTGGACGTATTTTGCAGATGAATCGAATGAGCAGTTTCAGGCTTTGGCTTACAAAGACCTTCGCAATCGCCGAACGACTGCCGCAAATCTTCGCGGCTGGATGCTGGACCGGAACGGGACGCTCGGCGGAGCGCTTGCCTATTATAAATTGAATGCGGACGGCGATATCGGGCGGGCTTTTGCGCTTGAAAAGGAAATGGCGCATCTGCTCGGCACCGAACGCGGCACGCCGGGCCTCGAACGGACGCTCTATCGAAAGCAGGCCGAAATGTCGCCGGAGGCTTGGGAAGTTTTGACAAAGATCAAACGAACGGAAGAAGAACAAAAGGACGTTAAGATCACCATTGACCGCGATTTGCAAGCTTTTATTGCGAAACAGCTTGAAGGTAAAAAAGGAGCGATTGTAGTTCTGAACCCGCAAACAGGAGACATTTTGGGAATGTATTCTAATCCATCGTTTAGCCTTTCAGAAGCTCAAAACCTGGAAGATTACTTGAAACTCGAAGGCAATAAACGCGATAAGCCTCTGCTCAATCGTGCAACGCGGGAATTTTATGTTCCGGGCTCTACATTCAAGACCTTTACGATGATCTCCGCGTTCCGCGCCGGAAAGCAAAACGCAGTATTTCCGAGCTATCCAGGCGGATTCAAAACCGCAAGCGGCGCGCGGCCGATAGTCGATGCGACACAGAAACTTCATCCGGACGGCTCTGTTTCGGGCATATGCGATGGCGGATGTCAGGAGAAGAACATTACATTCGCATATAAAGTCTCCAGCAACCAGTATTTTGCACAGCTCGCCATCGAGCTAGGCCGCGAACGTCTTCGGGAAACCGCTGCCATTTTCGGAATCGGGCCGGTCGAATCGCCCGAAGATGCCCTGCTTCAGAAATTCTTCCCTAATATTCTAAATACAAGCACTTCAGCGATTGCAGCGGCAATCGCACCGCAGCAATCGACGCTGGTCGTGGGAAAGGACATATCGCTGTTCGACATCGGACTCGAGGGTATGGGGCAAGGCTATGCCGGGCAAATGACCCCGTTTCAGATGGCTTTGATCGCCTCTGCACCCGCGAATGTGGAAGGAAAGCTGATGAAGCCGAGAATCGAGATGGACCAGCCCCCGCAGATGTTCTCGCAAATGCTGTCACCGCAGCAAGCCGCGGCGATCAGGAATATAATGTCCACGGTTACCGAAGAACCGGGCGGAACCGGAACCGTGATTGCCCGCAAACTTGACGGTACGGGCATTCGTACGGGCGGAAAGACGGGCACGGCGGAAAAGCAGGCTCCGCTATACGATGAAAAAACCGGCAAACTCAAAACTGTTAAGAAAAAACGCCGGAATGAGAAAGGTGAATTGGTCGAATACGACGCTCCCGTCATGTATGAGCGGACGGATAGCTGGTTTATCACAATCGCTCCGCTGGAACTTCCGCAGGTAGCTATTGCGGTGGTCGTCGAAGGCGGCGGATTTGGAGCGACAACTGCGGCGCCGATCGCAGCTAGTGTAATACTTAAAGCACGTGACCTCGGGCTGCTCGGCGAGCAGTATAAACCGAAAGCGACAACGCCGCCGCCGGCCAAAAAGAAAAGGCCAGCGAGGCGTTAAATGTTCTGAGTTCAAGCTTCAGCTTGTCTTCTGCGTCAGCCTTAAGACAAGCTGAAGCTTGAACTCAGAACTAAAGACAATGAAGAACAGAACTTCATCACATTTTTTCATTCTATTTTTGATCGTGTTTCTCACGGCGATCTCTCACTATTCCATCCACTACGGCGGATTGATACGCGGCTATGAAACTTCGCCGATCACGGCTGTTCGAAATGTTTTACTGCTGGCCATCCTCGCTATGCTACCGGTCTTTTTGAAGAAGTTCGCGAAATATCAAGGAAATTGGACACTTTACACCTGCGCCATTTTGCTATTTTCTGTCGGCTTAACCGTTCAATACAGGCTGTTTAGCGATCCGGAATATATTTCGCGAAAAGACAAGGCTGAAGCCCGCCAGCAGAAGATCAAGACATTGCAGCTTCACTACATTCAGGAAAACTACTCCGCTGAAAAGAAGCAAATGATGGGGCTGCCGCCGACGCCGCCGTCTCCGGTTGATCTATCCGCTGAAACGCCCCGGCCGTCAGAAGAAGAGCTTTCTAGCGTCTTATTGTCCGGTAAAACGATAAATCCGATTCTGGGCATTTTCGGACTGCTCGCTGCTTTCCTGCTCCTCCGTCGAGATAATGTGCTGGAAATGTTGCAGCGAAACGGGTTCCTGATTGTGCTGTTAACACTCGTTCCGCTTATTTTGGCTGCGATCACTTCAAAAGCGGGCAAATCGATAGGCAACATGACGCCGTGGGAACCATCGAAAATTCCATTTTTAATCGGTTTTGCGGCTATCCTTGCGGTGCTTTATAAAAATCTTGCGCGCACATATTGGGGAGTTCCGCGTGCAAAGGATGTTGTCCCGCTCGTTTTTATGGCCGCTCTTCCGTTCGTGCCGTTTTTTGTGCTCAAGGATTTCGGTCAGATGATGGTGTTTAGTGGTGTATATGCAACACTTTACCTGATCGCGGTTCGACGTTTTTCTCAGCGATTTGTGCTCGTGGGCGGCGTCCTCTTGCTAGTCGGAATTCTCGTGGTTGGGGCATTGCCTGAGAAAACGCAGGATAATATTCCGCTATTGCCGACACTAGCGAAGCCTGTAAAACAGGTTTTGCCGGACCGCATTCAGCAGCGTTTCCATTTATGGCTGGATGGATTCAATCCGCCCGCACCAGATACGCCCTGGTGGAAGGAAGATTACGACGACTATTATAAGAAGCTGGTCGCGAAAGATCCGAACCTCCCGCAAATGCTGGAAGAAGACCCCGGTTTGCAGCGAACGATCAATGTCGATGCGTGGTTCGATGTGCTCGCGTTCCAGCCGGCGCAGGCGACTTTTGGCCTGGCGTCGGGCGGAACAACGGGACGAGGGCTGGGCCTTGGCTATCCCGAATTAATTCCGGTGGCCGATTCCGATTACATTTTCGCGGCTTTGGCCGAAGAACTTGGACTTTTGGGAGGTTTGTTGGTAACCTTTGCCCTAATTGTTTTCGTTAGTGCGGGCGTGCGAACCGCTTTAGATTGTAGAGATATGTTCAGCAAGCTGTGTTCGATCGGCTTGGCCGCCTTTATCGGGTTCCAAGCTCTTGTGAACATCGGCGGCATTACGCGGGCATTGCCGATGACCGGTATCACACTTCCCTTTGTAAGCCATGGCGGTTTTTCGCTGATCACGAGCTTTGTAATGCTCGGGATGCTGATGGCGTTTTCGCACCGCAATGCCATAGACAGACAGCACAACGATACTAATGTTTTACCATAAGAAAAGATGTCTATCTTATTCTAATTATTTCTATTATAGTCGGAGCATTGATGACAGAAAATTATCAGTTTATATCTTCAGCGATTAGCGACCGCGGCCTCAGCGAAAAACGGCCGCAGAACGAGGATTCATTCGTAGAATTAGGAGATCGAGGCTTCTTTGCCGTAGCTGATGGTGTCGGCGGGGCTCAGGCGGGCGATGTCGCTTCTCAAATGGCAGTTGAGATATTGAGCGAGGCTTTCATTCACCGTTCTCCGGATTCTGATCCGGAAGAAACAATGAAAATCGCGATCGAGCGTGCAAACGGCGCGATTTTTCAGATGTCGAATGATTTGCCGCAGCTAGCTTCGATGGCAACTACGGTGGTAGCTCTTCACACCGCCGGCGATGTGATTACCATTGGACACGTAGGCGATTCCAGATTATACCGTGTGGATTCGACCGGGCAGATATTTCGTGAAACCCAGGATCACTCAGTGGTTGAGGAAGAAGTAAGAGCCGGCCGGATGACGGAGGAACAGGCGTTAACGCACCCGAGCCGGAATGTCATCAGCCGTGCACTTGGAGCGGAATCAACCGTAAATGTCGATCTTAAGACGCAGATATCGCATCCCGGAAATACGTTTTTACTTTGCACTGATGGGATCACGCGGCATATAGATGATTGGGAGCTCGCGGCGCTGCTCGGCTCCGATCAGGAGCCGGCGGACATATGTGCGCAAATGAAGGAGATTTGTTACAGCCGCGGGGCCGAGGATAACTTGACCGCGGTTATCATCCGATTTCCCGGTGCGGCGTCACAGACGGAGCACCTAAATGACACGATTCACGACATCGAGCCGGAACAGGTCACAGTTGCCGCCACACGGCCGGAATCGATTTACGCCGACGGTGTCCAACAGCCTATCACCGAATCGGAAAGGCCGGACGAAGATGACGATCAGGCCTTTTTGCTTGAGGACACATCGGAGCAAGACATCGACGATTCCGGCACGCGCGAATCCTATACTTCATCGAGCGTTGTCGTTACTGCTCAGGAAGTTCCCCGCCCGCAAGATCCGCCGGTGGCACGTCCGGCACTGCAGAGTTTCAGCGAGCCGCAGCCGGAACGGAGTTCAATCGGCAAAGGACTTTCTGCTATAGCATTATTGCTAGTAGGCGCAGCTTTAGGCTTCGTTGCTCATTATTTCATGAGCGAATCAGCTCAGCCACAGCAGCAGATTCAACCACAGGCAACACCTCAGATCGTTGCAAAGAGCAATAATATACCGCTTACAGCGTTTGAGGAAGGCCGCCGCACCGTCGATAAAGATCCCGCCGCGTACATAAACTCTAATGCAGCAAGCGCCCAGAATTCTGCCGATTATTTTCTATTAGGCCGGGCGTTTCTCCTTTCCGGAAGAGGGTGGGAAGCGAAAAGGTCTTTCAACGAGGCAAAAAACCGGCTTGCTCAAGCCGAGGCAGCAAACGCCAAGACGATGGCAGCCGAAATAGCAATGGCCCTCACAATAATCGAAACGCGTGGAGCCGCCGAGGCTTTTGCAAAAGAACTTTTGTCGAGCAATACGGGCGTAATTTTAGACGCGAACACCAGCCCGAATTCGAATGTTAATATAGATTCGAATTATAATGCGAATCAGCCCATTCGATAATGTTCCCGTAATTACAGCGGTCTGTTTTGCCGCTTTGCTTCGAACAGAATTATCCCACACGAAATAGCCAGATTGAGGCTTTCGACTTCACTTGCCATTGGTATGCGAACCGGTTCGCTAATCTTATCAAGCATATCCTTGCTTAGCCCGTGAGCTTCCGATCCGAATATAAGTAGTCGCGGTGTCTGCCAATCGGCTTCCAAATATGAAATCTCGGCGTTGACGTCTGCAGCCGTTGTTTTCAGTTTGAGATTTTCCGCCCACGACAAAACTTCATCAAAGTCCGCCGATTTCCAGACAGGCACGCGAAAGCTCGAACCCATCGCCGCCCGAATAGCCTTTGGTGAAAACACATCGGCTGAACCTTTTGACACGACCACGCCCGCGACACCGGCGGCTTCGGTCGTACGCATAATACCACCGAGATTGGAGGGATCACCGGCCTCGTGCAGAAAAACGACTAGTCGTGAAATCAACAAATTCGTTTCTATCTCTGCTTTCGAGTTATCAGGACGGCGGGCGATGAGTATAATTCCCTGCGAATTTTGCGTGTCGGAAATTGAAGAAAAAAGGTTCTCGGCAACTTCCGTAATGCTATAGCCGCGATGCAGCAACGCATCCACCAAATTATTTTTGCGTTCCGTTTCGGCGAACCTCGCCGATATGTAGCACTCTTCAATACAGATATCCGACCGCAGTGCCTCTTCGGCCAGCCGGACGCCTTCGATAAATATCATTCCGTCAGCCTTGCCATCGCGCAACCTGCGCACGGATTTTAACCTTTCATTATCGCGGCTTGTGATTTTAGTAAGTTCAATCATACATAAGTTGGCAGGGAAGAATATCTTCCACAGATGAACACGGATGGACGGAGATGGAAAACGAATATCAAAATCTCGCTTTGGTTTTATCGGTGTCCATCTGTTTTCATCTGTGGACTAAATTTCTAATTCTCTAATATCTCTATGGTTCCGTAAAGGTTACAGATATTGCATTTTACGCTAAACTTATCATCTATGAAACCTGAATCGCGGATCAAAAGTAAACTTGAAACCCTAAAAGAGAAATCGCTCATTGCCGAAGAAGGCGGCGGAATCACCCGGCTGGAGAAACAAAGGGCGGGTGGCAAAATGACTGCCCGCGAAAGGGTCGAGTTTTTTCTGGACGAAGGCAGTTTCGAGGAATTCGATAAATTCGTTGTTCACCGGTCGACTGATTTTGGCCTCGAAAATCAAAAGTTTCCCGGCGATGGTGTAATCACTGGACATGGATTGGTCGATGGCCGCGAGGTTTTTGTCTTTGCACAGGACTTCACTGTTTTCGGCGGTTCGCTATCGGAAACGCATGCTCAAAAGATCTGCAAGGTGATGGACATGGCGATGAAAACCGGTGCACCGGTGATCGGCTTGAATGATTCAGGCGGTGCCAGGATTCAGGAAGGCGTCGTTTCTCTCGCTGGTTATGCCGATATCTTTCTACGAAATGTTCTTTCGAGTGGCGTCATTCCGCAGATTAGCTGTATTCTCGGGCCGTGTGCCGGTGGAGCAGTCTATTCGCCTGCCATCACCGATTTCAATGTCATGGTTAAGGACACGTCCTATATGTTCATCACAGGCCCGGACGTTATTAAAACCGTGACGCACGAGGAGGTGACAAAGGAGGAGCTCGGCGGAGCGATGGCGCACAGCGCGAAGTCGGGTGTCGCCCATTTCGCGGCGGATTCGGATGAACACGCGTTGCGGATAACACGTGAATTGATTTCTTTTATGCCTTCGAACAACATGGAAAATCCGCCGTTTGTTCCGACGAGTGATCCGTCTAACCGGGCTGATGAAGCATTGAATTCGATGGTGCCGGAGTCTTCCAGCCAGCCATACGACATCCGCGACATTATTAACAACGTCGTGGACGACGGATATTTTTTCGAAGTGCAGGAGCATTACGCGCCAAATATCGTCGTCGGGTTTACGCGTCTCGGCGGCTATTCCGTTGGTATTGTTGCGAATCAGCCCGCGTATCTAGCCGGTGTTTTGGACATCGATGCATCGGTGAAAGCCGCTCGTTTTGTCCGGTTTTGCGATTGCTTTAATATTCCGCTGATCACTTTTGAAGACGTCCCCGGATTTTTACCCGGGGTAAATCAGGAGCATCAGGGAATTATCAGGCACGGGGCAAAACTTCTTTACGCATTCGCCGAGGCGACGGTGCCCAAGATAACGGTAATCACCCGCAAGGCATACGGCGGAGCATATTGCGTGATGGCTTCAAAACATATACGGACAGATATAAACTTTGCATACCCTACAGCGGAAATTGCCGTTATGGGTTCTGAGGGAGCGGTCGGAGTCCTGTTTCGGAAAGAGATCGGCGACGCGGGTAATCCCGAAGAGTATCGTGTAAATAAAGTAGCCGAATTTACTGAAAAATTTGCTAATCCGTACGTTGCGGCCGAACGCGGGTACATCGACGAAGTTATCGAGCCTTCGCAGACACGGCCAAAGCTGATTCGAGCGCTTTCCCTTCTTCAAAATAAGCGGGATACGAATCCGCCGAAGAAACACGGTAATATCCCGCTGTAGAATTACATTAGATGTTGTTATATCGACATCTAATGTATCACTTACGCCAGCGTGGTTAAATACAACATTTACAACAATAGCAGACATAACATTCATTACGGCTTTAAATTATGACCGAGCATATTTTGGGTAGGCCGACCTGGGCCGATATTGACCTCGACAATCTCGCGTTTAATTTTCGGTCGTGTAAGAATTTTATCGGGGACGGCGTAAAGTACATGGCCGTGGTGAAGGCCGATGCCTACGGCCACGGAGCGGTGGAATGCTCGCGGCGATTAGAGACCGAAGGAATCGACTGGTTGGGCGTCGCCTTGCCGGAGGAAGGAGTAGAGCTGAGGCTCAACTGCATCACAGTGCCGATACTTTGCCTCGGCGGCTTCTGGAGCGGACAGGAAGAAACCCTTTTGGAGCAACAGCTTACTCCTATCGTATTCCAACTCGAACAGGCCGCCATCCTCGATAAAGCGGCAACTAGACGCGGCATTACAGCGAATATTCATATAAAGATCGACACGGGAATGGGAAGGGTCGGAGTCCGTTTCGATGAAGTCGCTGAATTCGTAGAAGAGTTGAAAGAATTCAAGAATCTCCATATTGAGGGGGTAATGAGCCACTTCGCGTCAGCGGATAATTTGACAGAGAACGATTTCACCCATCTTCAGCAAAGTAGGTTGGACGAGTCTGTTGAGATATTTAGGAAAAACGGTTTTGATCCGCCGCTAGTCGATATGGCTAACTCACCGGGAGCGATTGCACACCCCGGATCACGCGGCAATATGGTTCGCCTCGGCGGGATTTTATATGGGTTGGGAGGCGATGTATTACCTGAGGGAATAGATAAACCGAACCTAAAGCCCGTTCTCGCTCTTTACACACAAATTGCCTATATCAAACACGTTAAGCGGGGTGAAAGCCTTGGTTACAGCCGAACTTTTACAACCCAACGCGATTCGATCATTGCCACGCTTCCGATCGGTTATCATGATGGTTATCGCCGTTTGCTTTCGAATCGCGGGCGGGTGATCGTCAACGGAGTTTTTGCACCGGTAGTCGGAAGGATCTCCATGGACTGGACGATAATCGATGTGACGGACGTTCCGGGAGCAGCGGTCGGCGATATAGTTACGGTAATCGGTTCCAGTGGTGAGCTACAGATAAACGCCGAAGATTTGTCGGCTGAGTTGGGAACTATCTCTTATGAAATCACGTGCGGGATAAACCGCAGGGTTAAGAAACTATTTCTAGGCGGCAATTTCTAATCGTTCATTAATTCTTGATGTTCGGCAAATCGAAACTATGGAGTTTGCGGCCGACATTCTCTTTCCTGTGGCAATTGAGATAGAATATGCCGGTCTTACCTGATTCCACTTTCTGAAAGGAGAAACAATGAACTATCCCCTCGAACTTTCATTCAAGTTATTGGCTCTCGCCAGCCAGATTTATATACGCGACGCGAGCGGCGGCATGATCGGATATGTGAAGCAGAAAATGTTCAAATTGAAAGAAGACATCAATATCTTCTCCGACGAATCACAAACTAATCTTCTGTCTAACATCAAGGCCGACCGTGTACTCGATTTTTCCGCCAAGTACAATTTTACCGACGCCGCCGGCAACCGGACAGGATCGATCAAACGGAAAGGAATGCGCTCTATCTTCCGGGCGAATTATGAAATTTATAATGCTGCAGATCAGCAGGTGATGAAGATTAGCGAAGAAAACGGCTGGATCAAAGTGGTCGATTCGCTGATCGGTGAGATTCCGGTTATCGGAATGTTTACCGGATATTTTTTCAATCCGTCGTACATTGTTTCCCGGATGGACGATACGCAGGTTGCGAGACTTCAGAAGCAGCCCGCATTTTTCGAAGGAAAATTTCAGTTATCGCCGCTCGGTCAGATGTCGCCGGACGAGGAAGCCACGGTACTACTGAGTGTTTTATCGATGACCTTGCTCGAACGTTCACGAGGATAAAACTGAATATTTACGGTATGTAGGCAAAATGACTTTATTTCAACGAACTGTTTGGGATAATCGGGATAATGATATTCTCCTCGACTTTTCAATTTAAAAAGTTTTTTTCGGAGCTGTACGATAAGGTTTTTGACACCGATGTTTTCAATCATTCAGCGCAGGTAGCGTTTTATTTTTCTTTTTCTTTTTTCCCGCTCCTGCTGTTCCTGATTAGCGTTTTCGGGATGGTCCTTGAATCGACCGACACATTGCGGCAGGAGCTAATGATTTACCTCGCGCAGATTATGCCCGGATCGGCTTACGATCTTGTTCACAAAACGGTCGACGAAATTGTCGAGACAGGCACCGGCGGAAAGCTGACTTTAGGTCTCGCGGTTACACTATGGTCCG
>JANMSP010000105.1:0-1960 GCA_031389475.1 Pyrinomonadaceae bacterium | reverse complement strand
AATCTTTCCAGATTACTGAATTCAGCAGTATAAAATCTTGTAGCAGCTATTTTTTGAGCGGCTTTCGATGAAAGTCCGAAACGCAGTGCCTCGATGCCAATTTCGTGAACACGCTCCGCATCCATCGCAAACAGAGCGGGGCGGATAAATTTGTCATAAATTTAAATCATTCTGGAACGGCGGAAACATAAATGATTCGCACGATCTTTTAAACTTCGATTTTCAAACTTTGAACTTTGAACTTACCTTTGCTACGATTTGCTTGCAAATGGCATCTGAAATTAGTTTGATCGAAAAATCCCGTATCATGGACAGCGCGCGTATGGAGCGTGCCGTTTCGCGTCTCTCCTCGGAGATCCTTGAGGAAAATCATGGTGCGCGGGATCTTTACATAGTCGGGATTCGCCGTCGAGGCGTTCCGCTCGCCGAAAGGATCGTCGATAAAATCGAAGCTCTCGAGGGTATTCGGCCGCTTTACGGAATTATTGATATCACGCTTTACCGCGACGATCTGTCCACCGTCGGTGCAAATCCAATCGTAAACCGCACGGAACTCGACCACGATATTGACGGGAAAATAATAGTTTTAGTTGATGATGTTCTTTATACCGGCCGGACGATTCGCGCCGCACTCGACCAGCTGATGGATTTCGGAAGGCCGAAAAAGGTACAGCTCGCCGTATTGATCGACCGCGGCCGCGAACATCGCGAACTCCCGATTCAGGCCGATTTCACAGGCAAAGTAGTCCCGACAAAGCAAACCGAGATTATCAAGGTAATGCTCAAAGAATATGACGATATAGAAGCCGTCGGAATTTTCGAACGGCCAAGTGGATAGTTTTTTTGAGCAAGGCCGGATGCCTTGCTTTTTTATCGCCTGTCGGAGGTCAGAACCGCGGCCGGTAGCGACTAGGTCTGTCAGTACCACCTGCGGTAGCGGGTGGGTGAACGCACCAATGGAAAAGCCATTTCGCCGCAGAGATTTACTTGGAATTCGGAACCTCTCAGCCGAGGAAATTACCGGCATTCTGGACACCGCCGAGAATTTCCGCGAAATATCCAATCGCGAGATAAAAAAAGTCCCGACCTTGCGCGGTAAGACCGTCATCAATCTGTTTTTCGAATCTTCAACTCGCACCAGAACGTCTTTTGAACTCGCCGCCAAACGGCTTTCCGCCGATACGGTTAATATCAGCATTTCGTCATCGAGCGTCAGCAAAGGCGAGACTTTGCTCGATACGGCAATGAACCTCGACGCCATGCAGCCAGACTGCATCGTTGTCCGCCACGGCTCGGCCGGTGTACCGCATCAGCTTGCAAAGGTAAGCAAGGCAGCCATCGTGAACGCCGGTGACGGAGCAAACGAGCATCCGACACAGGCTCTGCTTGATGCAATGACGATCCGGGAGCGCAAAGGCCAAATTGCGGGCCTCGAAGTTGCGATCGTCGGTGACATTTTGCACAGCCGCGTAGCCCGCTCTAATATTCATTTACTAACAAAACTCGGTGCAAAGGTCCGCGTAGCCGGCCCGAAACCGTTGGTGCCAACCGATTTCCAGCACCTTGTCGAACACGGTTTGCAGGTCTGCCCGCACATCGAAGATGCGATTGAAGGAGCCGACGTCGTAATGATCCTCCGCATCCAGCGCGAACGTCAGGATTCGGCCTTCTTCCCAACCTTACGCGAATATGCGATCCACTACGGCCTCACAAACGAACGCCTCAATCTCGCCAAAAAAGACGCCATCGTCCTCCATCCCGGCCCAATGAACCGCGGCATCGAAATCACATCCGAAGTCGCCGACAGTTCGCGTTCGTTGATTCTGGATCAGGTTAAATACGGAGTCGCGGTGAGAATGGCGGTTCTGTATTTAGCGACCGGTGGAAGTATAAAAATTGAATAAGAGTATTTGCTTTAAATTCAGGGATGTTTGGGCTAGGGTGATCGAATTGTGAAAGA
>JANMSP010000083.1:0-13590 GCA_031389475.1 Pyrinomonadaceae bacterium | reverse complement strand
ATGGAAGTATGCGAGGTCCAACCGCCGTTTTCCGTAATTACACCTTTGGGTAAGCTTCCGGCCAAACCCACAAGGCTTGATGGCTTTAATTCCGTCGCGACAACAACCGCATCCTTTCCGATCGCTAGCTTAGCCTGCCCGGTGCCGTCCAGCACAGTTAAAAGCCTCTCGGAAATATCTTCCAGATCAATGTAACGGTCGCGCATATGCTCGTTCGGTATCGCTTTATACTGTGCAATTAGGCTGTCCGTAACAGTCTTGACGGCCCATTCGACATTGATCTTACGTGTAATTATATTTTCTTCGATTCGTGATTGGAATGAAGCATCGGCAAGAATGGCGCGTTGTGCATCGAATATCGCCGGGCCTGAATCGGAAACTGTGCCCGATTTGCCTTCAGCCAATTTGTCGAGCTGCCGCTTGGCGATTTCGACGGCGATTCTAAAACGCTTTAACTCCGGCTGAAGCTCATCATCCGCAAGATCAATTCGATAAAACTGGCGGTTGGTTCCGTGAAGGCATATTGCCGTGCCGATACCGATGCCTCGGGATACAGCACGAGCCTTAAGACGAATTTCGGGTTTTTTGTCGCCTTCAAGCGAAGAATCGGGATTCGTTTCTTGATCCTTCATTGGATATAAAGTTCTGAGTTCAAACTTTAGTTTGTCTTCCGCTTAACGAAGAAGCACGCTGAAGCGTGAACTCAGAACTTAAGAGCCTTGAGATGGCAGGTATCGTTTCAAAAGTCCGGCGAATGCGGCAAGATTACGGGTTTGGATGAGTATCTCGCCGGGGCCGTCAAATTCGGCAACCAGTCCCTCTCCGCTCAGCACGCTTTTAAAGAAACCGGCTGCTGCTTTCCTGAGATTGTATTGCATATGCCCTTCCCAGGCGACAAGGTGACCGGTATCGATGACGTATTTTTCGCCGGGACGCAATGTCTTCCGGTGAATTGCTCCGAAGGATGAAACCAAAAGTAAGCCTGCACCGGAAACCTGAAGCACGAACAAGCCTTCACCGCCAAAAAAGGATTTTGCTCCGCCGAATTTTGTATCGACGACGAGGCTCGTGTCTCCCGCCAGATATGAACTCGATTGGACCATAAAGGTCTGATTGCTCATTTCGATTCCCGCAATATCACCTGGGGAACCGGGTGCAAATGCGACTTCGCCCGGCCCGCCGCGTGAAGTGAATGTAGAAACAAACGCCGATTCACCGCCGACCGCACGCTTTAAAGCGCCGAAAACACCGCCTTTCATCTGTGATTCCAGATCTATATTTGCTGACATGGAGACCATTGCGCCCGCCTCGGCGGAAATCGACTGCTCCGGCTGTAAATTAACAACGGCGAGAGCAAAGGCTCCCTGATAATGAATTTCCCAAGTATATCCGCGGCCCTGTCCCCGTCCGTCGGCATCGACGCTGAAAGCTCCGGCCTGACGTGCCGCATTCTGAGACGGCGGATGCGATGCCTGCTGCGCTTGAGGCGGAGGTACCGGCACCGGAGCCGGAGGAGCTAATGTAAAGCCGCACGATCCGCAAAACCTTGCGTTCGGCAACAATTCGACCGTGCATTTTGGGCAATTCATAATTTTACTCCTCCGGATTTTTCAATAATTATCCGGCTGGCCTCCTCAGCGTTGTCGGCAAAATCCAAAAATGAGAGGTCGCCCTTTGAGACAATAAGATTCTTCTCCCAAGCGGCAGTGACCTGCCGCCAGCATTCGCCTACCAACACAAGCGGACGCGGCTCTAAAACTCGTGTTGTCAATTTGTTCCAAACGAGTGAGATTTCCGTCACGGTTCCCATTCCGCCCCGAAGCGCGACAAATCCCACGGATCGGGTTATCAGCCTTTGCAGCCGGTCGTAAAAATGATCGGTCGCGACCTTATCAGTCAAAAAGCGGTTCGGCTCCGATTTGAACTGGTTCATAACAATACCGAAAACGCGCCCACCTTTTTCCCGGGCGCCGCGGGACGCGGCTTCCATAATACCGAGATAGCCGCCCGTGCAGATCGTGTACCCGGCCTCGGCCAGTCGCGATCCTAATTCCAAAGCGTCTTTGTATTCAGGCGAATCCTGGGTAAATTTCGATCCGCCAAAGATGGTTACAATTTTATCGTTCGAATTTTCAATCACTTTGATTTTAACTTTTTACAGATTCGAAAACTATTTTAGAATTTATTATATCCAACCAAAAGTTAATGGCAACACGATTAATTATCTCCTGCTTCTTCGGGTGTTAAATTTCCCGCCTCGTGAATCGCCCGGCTGGTGTTTGTGAACAGAAGGATCAAACCTCCGATAATAAAGAATGCTATTAGCGCGAGGATCGCCTGACGGTAAGATCCGGTCGATGCAACAATAACAGAAAAAGTGAGAAGTCCCATCCACGAGGTGCCTTTTTCTGATATTTCGTAAAAGCTGAAAAACGATGCTTCTCGTCCGTGCGGAATCATTTGCGAATAAAGCGAACGCGACAACGATTGGGTTCCGCCGAGAACAAAACCAATTGCCGCTCCCAAATACCATGCCTGACTCGATTCCGTCAAAAAGCCATATGCGAAGATCACTATTCCCGCCCACCATGCGAGGGACAAAAGTATTGTTGGCTTCGTTCCGATCTTGCGCGAGACGCGTTCCCAAAACAAAGAGCCGAAAAACGCGCAAATCTGCGTCTCGAGAAATAGCATAACGAGGAATATCGGGTCAGCCGGAAGGCCTTTTGCGATAAACAGTTCCTGCTCTACGAATACCGAGGCTTGATAAATAACAGTTTGAATACCGTCATTGTAAAACAGGTAAGCTACCAAAAATAGAAGTGTATGCTTTAGTTTAATAAATTCACGCAGCGTCTGCCCGATCTCCCCGAATGCGAGCGAAACGATATTCTTGCCGGGTGGACGTTCCCGGATTACACCGCGGCTTTTCAACAGTACAAAGGTAACGATCGCGAATCCGCCCCACCATGACGCCGCAAGTAAAAGACAAATCCTTACCGCGGTACCCTGAGATATGCCGAGTGCCTCGTGAAAATTCAAAAGAAGCAGATCGACGACTAACATTATCGAGCCGCCTATGTAGCCAAAAGCATAGCCGCGAGCTGAAACCTTGTCGCGTTGGTCCTCGGTTGTAATATCGGCTAAGAAGGCGTTGTAGAAGACCAAACTCGAACCGATGCAGACATTTGCGATGATGAGAAGTAGACATCCGAATAGGTAATTCCCGCCATCGATAAAAAACATCAAACATCCGGCCGCAACCCCCAAATAGCAGAGGATAATCATGAATATCTTTTTAAGATTCGAATAATCGGCTATCGCGCTCAAAAAAATCATGACGCATGCCTGAATCAGAACTCCGACGACGGTGGTCGCCGACGTCAGCGATTTAGCTGTAACCGACCCGATGAATCCCAGATTGAATACGACACCGTTCTCGCCTACATAAGATTGCGCCAGCCCCGTCAAATACGGAGCGATCAGAACGCCGATTACGGTCGTGTAATAGGCCGAGTTGGCCCAGTCGTACGTCATCCAGCCGAAGATTTCCCTGCGATTGTTCTTTTCTAATTGATTTGGTTCCATATCGAACATTCGCGCGGTTTTGTTGAAATGCCGTAATTGTTCACGAAAGTGAGGGCAAACGCAAGTCTATTAGATATATCGGGGGTGCAGTCCATACTCGATCAAGTATTGATACACATCTTCCGCCGCCGCATTTACAACGACTTCTTTCAACAGTTCGCAAAGCCCTTCGTCCGGAAAAAGAAATTGCAGACTCAAAACATCGTCCAGATTAGAAAACATTAGTTCGTCAATCGCCCCGCCAAGCATTAAAGCTTTTATCCGGGAAAGATCGTCATTCCCAACCGTTTTGGTTCGATATAGCGGCAGTTCCCGAACGTAAGCACCGCGCGATTGAAATTCCAGTGCCGCCGAATTCTCCGCCGCTGAATCCGATGGTATGAGAAATCGCAAACTGTTCAATTCAACTCCGGCGAACTCAGCAATCTCCTCGGCAGCATGATTGTGAGGCGTGAGAATCAAGTCGGAATGGATGCGAAACACTCGCAGATAGTGAACAACACTTTCTCCGGCCGAGCATATCCGCAATTTATTCAGATCAGTGGCGATATCAGCCAATGCCTCTACAAAGTAACGGGCGGAAAAAATGTCGGTGAAAATTACCCAGTCGAAGGCGTGCAGATTCCGCAGGCTTTCAAGATCGCCGTCGGCAAGATCGATCTTTTCGCAGTCATGCTTAGGAAAACACACTACTGCGGATCCCGCATTTTCGATGCGAGATCCTATTATTCGGCCTTCGGTATTTCCGAACACGCCGTAGATCTTTTCCTGGTCGAAACTATTCACAATTTGCGCTGGAACTAGATTAATACAATCTGCGTTGAATGACATTTGCGGTTTCGCGGAAGCGAGGTTTGGCAAATATGCGGGTTTACCGTAAAGTTGTTCTAGTTCTGCTACTGACGGAATTATGAAAACGATGATCTTAGCCGCTGGATTCGGCACGCGGCTTTTTCCACTGACAATCGATCGGACAAAGCCGGCGATCCCTTTTTTAGGGAAACCGCTCGTCGGTTACGTGGCAGAATATCTGGCTAAATTTGGACTCGACGATATCGTAGTGAATCTCCATCACCAGCCTGATTCCGTGATCGAAGCTCTCGGCAATGGAAGCAATTTCGGCGTTACAATTCAATATACACGCGAAGAACCTAATATTCTCGGCACCGCCGGTGGCCTCGATAATGCACGGCATCTGCTCGAAGACGATACTTTTCTGATCATTAATGGAAAGATCATCACCGATATCGACATCGCCGCTGCGATAGAAACACATAGAAATTCCGGTGCTCTTGCGACGATGGTCTTAAAACCGAATACGAAACGCGAAAAATTTACCATTGTCGATACCGACGACGGCTTTGTAAAAGGCTTCGGCGATTTTGCAATGCCGCTGACGGAAGATGAAATACGCGATACGGAAAGCGACCTGTTCACGCCGCTTATGTTTACCGGAATTCATATAATGGAGCCGAGAGTTTTCGACTATATTCCGCGCGGCGTTTATTCAGATATAGTCCCGTCGTTTTACAATCCCGCCTTGCTCAAAGGCGAACAGATCGCCGCTCATGTCACCGACGGAAACTGGTTCGAGCTTTCGACGATTCCACGGTATCTGGACATTTCGCTCGCGATGATGAGCGGTCAGGACGTGATCTATGGCGATAATTATCAGGTAGGACCGGACGCGGCCGTCAAGGATTCGGTGATCTGGGATGACGTAACGATAATGAATGGTGCAAGCCTCTATCGAACGATAATTGCCGACGGAGTAACAATCGAGTCAGGCGAAAATTTCGAAAATGCGGCAATAGTTCGATCCGACATGGTTCGAAGCTGTAAAGAAATACCCGAAAAGGCTTTGAAGGGTTATATCCAGGGCGAAAATTATATAGTGCCTCTTAATTAATAGTCGTTTGTCGGTTGCCGATTATCATCTAAATGGACAAAAAATCTTGGTTCTTTTCATTAACTGACAACTGACAACTGACAACTGGCGAATCACTCTATGTCTGACTTCCAAATTAGGCTCGAACAATTTCTACTTGAAAAAGGCCAAGCCGTGAATGTTGAACAGCTCACGCCTGATGCTTCGACGCGCGAATATTTCCGGGTCGGCTGGAACGGCGAGACTGCGATTGCGTGCGTTTACCCCGAGGCTTTTATTGTCGCCGAGCAAAGCTATCTTGATGTCACAAATTTATTTAGGAAGAACGACTTGCCAGTGGCAGCAGTCCTGGACCATGACGAAAGGCTAGGCATTATCATCCTAGAAGACTTTGGCGATCGCATCCTCCGCGATGAAATTCAGAACGCCGATGCGGACAAACGGGAAATGTTAATCAACCAGGCAATACTTTTGATCCCAAAAATTCAGGCCGCAACTCAAGCAGCATTCGATACCGGTTCGACAGCATCTAAATTAAAGTTCGACACCGAAAAACTGCGCTGGGAACTCGACTTTTTCAAGACACATTATTTCTCCACATATCTGAAGCAGCCGCTTTCGCCGGAAATGGATGCAGCACTTGATGCTGAATTTATGATGCTTTCACGGGAATTGGAGAAGAAGGCGACCATACTATGCCACCGTGATTTTCATGCAGCCAACTTAATGCTCGATAAAGGAAACAATTTACGAATCATCGATCATCAGGACGCCCGGATCGGTTCTGCAGCTTACGATATTGTATCTTTCCTGCTCGACCGCGTTACCGAACCGCCAACTCCCGAATGGCTGTCTGAAAAACGCCGTTTCTTTTTAGCGGAAAGAGTAAGGCTCGGACTCGAACCGATCAGCGAAGATGAATTTACCGAGGAATTTCGCCTCCAAACGATCCAGCGGTGCTTAAAGGCGGTCGGAACTTTCTCTTTTCAATCGGTCAATCGCGGCAAGACCTATTTCGTTCCATTTATAAAACCGATGTTTCAGATCGTGTATAGGGCAGTTGAGAATTTAGATCGGTTTCCCGTTCTAACGAAGATCATAAGTGAGCAAATCGATGAAAGTAATAATTAAGGCTATTTTCGCAATTGTGTTTGCCGTTTCGGGAATCTTATTTCCCGTTGAAGCGCAGCAGGTAACGGTTGCACCTTTTTCGCTTAGTTCCTCGACAATCATTGACCAATTAAAGAAAATTAAGTCGGCTAATCCTGCAATTTCATCCAAAGAACTGGTGGCGAACGCCAACTCTTTACTTCAGACCGAAGGATTAAATTTCGTTATTGCATTCGATGCGGCGACGTGTCAGAAGATCGAACGTGCCAAAAAGAACCTGAAAACTTCTAACGATCCTTTAAATCTACGGGCGGCGTTGAGATCAGTTGACGGCGAACCGGCGAATCTTCAACTGCCTGAAGCCTCGTTCGATAAGTCAGAGTGCGGCTCGTGCTTTATTTCGCTGCCGCTCTTGGAAGTTACGCCTAAAGATTTCGTCGTAAAAGTGATGGGCCGCAATATCAAATTCCACTTGCCTCAGAATTTTGTCGTCAATGAAGCGAGTCTGGTTTCCGGTGAAAGCAATTCCACCCCAACCACGCGGTGGAAAATTCCGTTCAGAACAACGCCGCTCACTGTTTCGGAGGATGGGAATGTACTTTATCTCGGACTTGCCGAACCGGAACTAAAAGATTTGGCGCTTGTAGTCTTCGGCGAAGGCTCGTTTCAGTTCGCCGAACGAAAGGACGCAGATCTCGAGCGTAAAGGGCATCCCTTAAAAGATGCGTCGAAAGATCCTAATGTCGGGTTATTGAAATTCCAGAATACCCGGGCGAAGCATACCGTACAATATCCGCTGGCCTGCTCGGATCAAACTCTCAAATAATCGCCGCGCCAATCTACCACTGCAAGCTTTATTTCCTTGTTCGTTTTGAACTCTCCGTTGAGTGTTCGCTCGATAAGACCGTGCAACTCTTCATCCGACGCGAATCGCAACGCTATCATTTGCCCGGTAGTGAGACCGGTGGCACGGACGGCGATTTCGCTGTTTAAAAGCTCTGAGTACCTCAGATGCTCCTCCAGCCGTATAACCCGATCCTGAGCGGCGAGAGCCTGCAAACGAGCTGCAACCGACAAAATAATAAGCGTTACCGCAAGAAGAACACTTTCGCCGCGATCCCAGCTAGGTTCCTGATATAGCCTCACCGTCTGCCATATCAAATTGATAAATAGTAGCGGCGACAAAATAAAATGTACGAGCGGATACCAGCGGACGTGGTTTTGATAATTTTGTGTTGTAGGCATAATGCAATTGTTCTGAGTTCAAGCTTCAGCTTGTCTTGTGCGCGAACCAAGAAGCAAGCTGAAGCTTGAACTCAGACCGCGTTACAGTTTCGTTTTGGCCATCGAATCGGCTTTTTTCGATGTGAAATCTTCACCAGGATTCACAAATAAATTCTGCTCGAAACGGTATTGCTTATCATAAAGCTGTTTATATCTTCCGTTAATCGCGACCAATTCGTCATGGGTTCCGCGTTCGAGAATCTCGCCGGCCTCGACAACTAGAATTTGATCGGCACTTCGAATTGTCGAAAGCCTGTGTGCGATCACAAAAGTCGTTCTTCCCTGCCGCAAACGGTTTAATCCTTCCTGAATCAATGCTTCGCTTTCCGAATCGAGTGAAGATGTCGCTTCATCGAGAATCAAAATTCGCGGATTTGCAAGCAACGCGCGGGCGATGGCAATGCGCTGACGCTGTCCCCCGGACAGCTTGATGCCGCGTTCGCCGACGATTGTGTCGTATGCGTTCGGAAACTTTGCAATGAATTCATCCGCGTTCGCGATGCGGCAAACTTCCCTAACCTGTTCTAGATTCGCTTCTGGGCTCGAAAATTTAATATTCTCCAAAATCGTGCCGTCGAACGAAAAATTATCCTGCAAAACGACGCCGAGATGCCGCCGGTAATCGCGAAGCTTTACCGATTGAAGGTGCTCGCCGTCGATTTTTATGACCCCTTTAGTCGGTTGGATAAAATTCAAAACCAAACTCAGAATCGTCGATTTGCCGGAACCGCTCGAACCGACAAGTGCAGTGGTTTTCCCAGCTTCCGAACTAAAGTTGACACCTTTCAATACCGGCACACCTTCGTCATATTCGAATTCGACGTTTTCGAAATCAATCGTCCCGCTAACATTCGGCAGCGGCTGTTTCGATGCGTCTTCCTCGTCCTCGGTCGTCATGTCCATGACTTCGCGGATGCGGTCAAGTCCGGCGAGTGCGTCGGTGATCTGCGTACCGACCGACGTTAGCTCAACAACCGGTAGTGCGAGCAGAAACGTAAAAGAAATGTACATCAGGAAATCGCCGAGCGTCATCGTTTCCGCCTGCACTGCATTGCCGCCGACCGCAATCATCACCACCGCAATCGCGCCGATCACAACTGACGAAAATGCCGAGATCGCCGAAACACCGGTCACCGAACTCGCGATATTGCGGAACAGCCTGTGAGCTCCGCGAGCAAAAGATAATTCTTCACGTTTTTCGGCCGTATAAGCTTTAACAATGCGGATGCCGCCGAGGCTTTCGGTTAATCGTCCCGTAACTTCCGCCGTTATCTCACCGCGTTCACGAAAAATTGGCCGAAGTTTCTTAAATGCATACGCCAGCACGCCACCGAAAAGCAGCAGCACGCTGATCGTCGCCAGCGTTAGCACCCAATTCAAATAAAACAGTACGCCGAGAGCAATGACGGCTGTCACGACGCTTCCTAAGATTTGTCCAAGGCCGGTACCAACGAGATTTCGAATCCCTTCCGCGTCATTCATAATGCGCGAAATCAATTGCCCGCTCTGCGTCGAATCGAAATACGAGATCGGCAGCCGTTCGATCCGTTTCTGCACCCGCATCCGCATATTCGTGATCGCCAGCTGCGCGGCAACACCGAGAATTTGTGACAATGCAAACGACGTCACCGCCTGGATCAGCGTCGAAATTCCGATGGCAAGAGCGATCCACTTAATCAGGCTGAAATTGCGGTTGGTGAAAACCTCATCACCGATATATTTGGTCGAGGCCGGCAACACCATCCCGGCGAGCCGCGAGACGAGCATCAGCACGCTCCCGACAGCCAGACGCCAACGTGCGTTCCAAATGATCCTCCGCGCCTCTGCCCACGCACTCTTATAATCTACCTTCTTTTTCTTTTTTTCTTCTTCGGCCACAAATCAAGTGTGCTGGCGAGGCGTAAGTCTGTCAACCCTACACCACACTAGAGGGACCTCATCAGCTACGAAGGTCATCTGATGCACCTTACTGATTGTCCCATTTCCTTTGCGTACTGAATGCGAAAAATCTTGTCGTCGTAATCGAATAATAAGATAGATGTAACTTCACGTTTACTATCCTGCGTCTCCGACCACCAATATCCTACCCTTAAGCCTAAGAAGAAATCGCCTCGCTGCGTGCGGAAACCTCCCGGAAGTCCGTTAAAATCAACCTGATCGGTTCCATTTCCATTGTTGATCCACCCATTATCAGATTTCAGTTTGAGCGAGGCGGTCCCTTTCCCAAGGAATGTCTCTAAATCGTTCCAGTCTTTATTATTTGGAACGCGCCATCCGTCTGGACATAGACCGCGCGGATCGCTGATCGCGAAATAATTGTAAAGTAAGCCCCACTTTTTTCGGTATTCAGGATTATTCTCATAGGCGGCATATGATGGAATGCCGTAAGAGCCGGATATTTTCCATGACTCTGCATTTGGAACGTCGGATATATCGTCACCATTTCTAAATTTTGTCACATCCAGATTGGCTGCCATCCAAACCTGATCACCGATTTTTACAGTTTTTATCGGCTCAGGCTTTTGACCGGAAACGTAAAGATGGAAAATAATACCCAACAATAAGCAGCTGAAGAACACCCTCATCAGGGTAAGTGTATTTTTCATAAATTATAACCTCCGTGTTTTGCTACTTGTTTTTGATCTGATTGAATATTCGTAACTACGACGAAAGCAGATGCAGAAGCGATAGCATTTTTAGAAACAGGACTTCGAGACGTATTTACGCCAACGTCATTTGTATTGAAAGGTAATCAGAAACTAAAATGTTAGATAGCAAAATCAACTGAATTCAGTAACCACATTGTGAACCAAACATACATCAACGAACTCAAAGATCATATCGGCGGCGAAGTCACGCTCAAGGGCTGGCTTTACAACTCGCGTTCGAGCGGAAAGCTTGTCTTTTTGCAGCTTCGCGACGGTACTGGAATTGTGCAGTGTGTCGTTTTCAAAGGCAATAATGAAGAGTTATTCGAAAACGCCAAATCGCTTGGGCAGGAAAGTTCGATAATCGTGACCGGGACGGTTAAAACCGACGACCGTTCGTCGATTGGTGTCGAACTCGATGTCACCGGGCTTGAAGTTCTACAGAATGCGTCAGAATATCCGATCACGCCGAAAGAGCACGGCACAGAATTTCTGATGGACAACCGGCACCTTTGGATTCGTTCCAAAAAGCAGAATGCGGTGCTGAAAGTTCGCCATACGGTCGTGAAAGCGACGCGCGATTTCTTCGATGATAACGGATTTATCCTCGCCGATACGCCGATCTTCACGCCGGCGGCCTGCGAAGGTACGACTACGCTCTTCGAAGTCGATTATTTTGACGACGACAAAGCTTATCTGACGCAGTCCGGCCAGCTTTACAACGAAGCGACCGCCGCCAGTTTTGGCCGCAGCTATTGCTTCGGGCCGGTATTCCGTGCGGAGAAATCGAAAACGCGCCGACATCTGACCGAATTCTGGATGGTCGAACCTGAAATGGCCTACGCCCAGCTTCCCGACGTGATGGACCTAGGCGAAAAGCTCATCAAATTTATTACCGAACGTGTTCTAAACGATAGAAAAGAGGAACTTGCGGTGCTCGAACGCGATGTCACCATTCTCGACGTTATTGTTTCCGCAAAGTTTCCCCGCATTCACTACGACGAAGCCGTAAAACTCTTGCAAGAAGGCTTTGCCAAAGGTGAAATGGATAACAATTTCGAATGGGGCGGCGATTTCGGAGCGCCGGACGAGACATACATCTCGAAACAGTTCGATGCTCCGGTATTCGTCCATCATTTTCCCGCCGTCATTAAAGCATTCTACTTCGAGCGCGATGCGGATCGTCCGGAACTTGCATTGGGCGCCGACCTGCTTGCACCCGAAGGCTACGGCGAGATCATCGGCGGCGGCGAACGTGCAACCTCAATCGAATTCCTCGAAAAACAGATCGAAGCGCATAATCTGCCAAAGGAATCCTTCGAATGGTATCTGGATTTGAGGCGTTACGGCTCCGTCCCGCACGCCGGTTTCGGCATGGGCGTAGAACGCGCCACCGCCTGGATGTGCGGCATCGAACACGTCCGCGAAACTATCCCGTTCCCAAGGATGCTCAACCGTCTAAAACCATAGGGCGGAGCCCCACGAAATAAGGATTTCGTAGACCAGGAGATTATGAAAATGCCGATCAAAAAACTAAGCCGGATTCTGACTTTTATTTTCATCTCGCTCGTTATTTTTGCGCAGTCATCCCATGCGCAGAAAACCCCGGACAAATCTCAGTCCGAGTTCGAAAAATTCCTTGTAAAAGTAGATGCCGCGCAGCTTGAGCTGCAGAACGGCAAGGCCGTAGCCTTCAAATCTGTTTGGTCGCAAGCCGATGACATTACGCTTTCGGGCGGATTCGGCGGGACGATTGAAAAGGGCTGGAAAAATGTCGGTGAGCGGCTCGATTGGGTAGGCAAGCAATTTTCGAACGGGACGAACACTATCGAACGTCTCGTCGCCAACACGAGCGGCGAACTCGGCTACGTCGTCCAGCTCGAACGCATCCGCTTCAAAGTCCCCGGCCAGCAAATGGATACAACCCGCGATTACCGCGTCACGATGATTTTCCGCCGCGAAGCCGCCGGATGGCGAATAATTCACCGCCAAGCCGATTCGCAAATGGTAAAACAAGCACCCAAATAGATCATAAATGGCGGACATAATTGTAATTTCAGGACCAAACGGGGCTGGTAAATCCACGCTTGCACCTTCACTACTGCTCGACACGTTAAATGTCGTCGAATATGTCAACGCGGACACGACCCTCAGGGCTTGTCCGCGTTTGCGCCTGAAACGGCAGCGATTCAGGCCGGGCGGATCATGTTGACACGGCTCGATAACCTCGCTGAACGTCGGATAAACTTTGCCTTTGAGACGACGCTCGCGACGCTTTCTTATGCGCGGCGAATCAAAGAGTTACAGTCGGCCGGCTATCGTTTTCAGCTAGTATATTTATGGCTGAATTCGCCGGAATTGGCGATTGAGCGGTTTAGAGAACGTGTCCGATTAGGCGGACATCACATCCCGGAAGAGACAGTTCGCCGTCGATTTGGGCGCGGCCGCAAGAATTTCGTTAACATTTATCAACCGCTGTCGGACGCGTGGCATATATATGACGCATCGGGTCCCCGTCCGAATTTAATAGCGTTTGGTGATAAAATAATCGGCGATGTCGTATTGGATAATATTTCATGGAAAATGATAGACGCTTAATCAAAGTTTCACCATACTCCTTGACAAAACACGCCGACGCAATTGACAAGGCATTTAAGCGTGCTGTGCGTGACACTATGCTGATGCACAAGCGGGCAGGCAATCCGGTGGCTGTGTGGCGCGACGGTAAAGTTGTATTATTGCAGCCGCACGAGATAGATATACTCGACTCAGATTGACTTCGAATTTTGTCGAAACACTCTATTTGCGGATAATGCGGTTAGAACCTCCGAACGTCGTAATATAAAAAGCCGGCGAAGTTAATAAAATTAATATCTGCACGATAATAATGCCCATCGTGCGAATATTAATTTTTATCGATGCGATAGTAACGCTCAACGCGACGATCACCAATTATAGTACGGCGATTTGTTCAATCAACGTAACGTTCATATTCGGCAGCGTGAAGATGATCGTATTTATTACAACGCTAATGAAGCTTAATATCCTGCAAATCATAATCATCGGTTCGCT
>JANMSP010000075.1:0-2901 GCA_031389475.1 Pyrinomonadaceae bacterium | reverse complement strand
GCGGTAGCGACCGGGGTTGTTTCCTCTGCTGGGGATTGATTATCGCTAAAGGTTATTGCCCCCGGTCGCTACCGCTCGCGGTTCTGACCCGGCCTTCTAAATTTGTATGAAAACAATTTTCGTAACCGGCGGGGCCGGATTTATCGGCTCGGCTTTTATTCGTCTTGTGTTGGACGAACATCCGGGCTTTGACATTATTAATTTCGACGCTTTGACGTACGCGGGGAATTTGGAAAATCTTGAAGGCATCGATTCCACGCGGCATAGCTTTATCAAAGGTGATATTTGCAGCCGCGACGAGGTTTTGGGGGCAATCCCGGACGGCTGCGACACGGTGTTTAATTTTGCGGCCGAATCGCATGTTGATCGCAGCATCCATTCGCCGGATGAATTTTTGCGGACGAATATCATCGGCACGCAGATCCTGCTGGATGCCGCTCGCGAGAAGAATGTAGGGCGTTTCGTGCAGATTTCGACCGATGAAGTAATGGGTAGTTTGCCTGACGAAAGCGAAGAATTTTTTACCGAATCGTCGCCGCTGCAGCCGAATTCACCTTATGCAGCCTCGAAGGCGGCCGCTGAATTTGTCGTCCGGGCAGCAAGGGAAACGCACGGCGTCGATACCGTCGTCACCCGCTGCGGAAACAATTACGGGCCGCGTCAATTCCCCGAAAAACTGATTCCGCTGATGATCGCCAACGCAATGAACGACGAGCCGCTGCCGGTTTACGGCGACGGGAAGAATGTTCGCGATTGGATCTATGTTGACGATCACTGCCGGGCGATCTGGCTGGCTTATGAAGAGGGGAAATCTGGTGAAGCCTATAATATCGGCGCACGGAATGAGCAGTATAATATCGATGTCGTAAAATCGCTGCTGGATTCGCTGGGCAAACCGCACAGTTTGATAAATTACGTCACCGACCGCCTCGGCCACGACCGCCGCTACGCCATCGATCCCGCCAAAGCCGAAACCGAATTAGGCTGGAAACCGCTAACGACTTGGGAACAAGGGCTGGCAACTACAATCGAGTGGTATCGCGATAATCAGGATTGGGTAAATCGTATTAGGAACGGCGAATACCGCAATTATTACAAGGCGATGTATGGAGCGAGCCTGACGTGAAAATTTTTATCACAGGCGCGAACGGCATGGTTGCACGCTCTGCCATTTCACATTGCAAATCGATTGGCGACGAGGTTATCGCCGTGACGCGCGGCGATCTTGATATTTCGGACCGCGGATCGGTCATGACGGAAATCGAACGCGCGGCACCAAACGCTGTCATAAACTGTGCGGCTTTCACTAATGTTGACGGCGCGGAGACAGAGCAGGAAGCTTGTTATAACGCCAATGCTGATGGCGTGGAAAATCTTGCCCTCGCCTGCAAATCGGTGGACGCGGCATTCGTGACTATTTCTACCGACTACGTGTTCGACGGGCTGAATCCCGGCTTTTATACCCAGCGAGATACGCCGAATCCGCAGGGCGTTTACGCAAAATCAAAGCTCGAAGGCGAGATCCGTGCAAAATTCGCTTATGCCCGCTCGATAATTGTTCGTTCGGGCTGGATCTACGGAACCGGCGGCACGAATTTTTTGAGCGTAATGCATAAGCTTTTAGGCGAGGGTAAATCGATAAAAGCTATTTCGGATTCCCATGGTACGCCAACCTATGCCGACGATCTCGCCAAACGGCTTCGCGAACTTGCGGAGATCGACCTGCCCGCCATATTTCACGTTGTTAATTCCGGGCCTGGCACGAGCTATCTGGGATTCGCCGAAAAGGTGTGCGAGATCGGCGGATTCGACGTGAAACTTTTGGAGATCGTTTCGAAAGACGATCTAGAACGTCCTGCCCCTCGGCCGGAAAGCTCAAAAATGGCTTGTTTGTTTAGTGAAAGGTTGGGATTAACGAAGATGCCGGATTGGGAAGATGCGCTAAAAGAGTTCCTAAGTTCTGAGTTCAAACTTTAGTTTGCTTCTTAGCCCGTGCGGAAGACAAACTAAAGTTTGAACTCAGAACGATTTAACCTTTTGTATCGTGTATTGTCGCGACCTCTTCGATATACGGAGTCGAATCATCGCTGCTTTTTCCGTAATAATCGTAGTAGCCCGAGCCGTAGTAATCGTACTCGACCGAATTCGACTTAATGCCGTTAAGAACCACGCCGTAAATCCTCGCACCGATATTACCCAACCGCTGCTTAAAACGCCGCATCAGGTGCATCGAACTCTTCCCGGCCATCGCAACCAATACTACACCATCGACCAAAGTCGATAAAATCGCAGCATCAGTAAACGAGATCGCGGGCGGAGAATCAATGATCACATGCTTGTAACGCCCGCGCAGAAACTGCAGCAGGTTTTTCATTTCGTCCGAACTGAGAAGCTCGGCCGGATTTGGCGGTATCGGGCCGCTTGTGATGACCTTCAGTTTCGGCAATCCTTTACAATTCTTGATCAAATTTTCGGTATTGCGTTCGCCGGAAAGGTAATTGGTCAATCCCTGCGTGTTCTCCATCTCGAAGTATGTGTGAAGCCGCGGGCGGCGCAGATCGCAATCGATGATGACGACTTCGGCATCGGATTGGGCGAGAGTTATCGCCGTATTGATCGCGGTCGTGGTCTTTCCTTCAGAGGGCTGAGACGACGTAATGAGAATCGTCTGCGGCGGTTTTCCGGCCGATGAGAAAAGCAGCGAGGTGCGCAAATGCCGATAGGCTTCAGCCATCGGTGAATGCCTGTCCTCGAGCGTGATCATTGCCGTCGCGCTCGCTAAATTATTCCCATTCTTCGGTGCAAGGCTTAATTTACGTTTGTCGCCGATATTGTAATGCGGTATAAGAGCAAGCGTCGGCAACCCGAGATTCCTGCCAATGTCGTCCGAACTTTTGACGG
>JANMSP010000176.1:0-2036 GCA_031389475.1 Pyrinomonadaceae bacterium | reverse complement strand
CAGCTTCGGCGATCGACTCGGCGCGAGGGTTGTCAGCCGTCGGGGCGGCTGGTTCGCCTCATTCGGGATGGGGGCGATCTTCGCGGTCGGCTGGACGCCGTGCATCGGCATCATCCTGGGCGGCATCCTGACCATGGCCGCAATGACCGGCACGGTCATCCAGGGAAGACTCGGCATCTATTTTAACTCAAAGCTATCGAGCATCTCATTTATTCTATCCAAATAAGCGTCTTTGTATTCAGGCAGAACGGAAATTCGAAGTTTATAAATCTTATTTCCGCTAACGGCAAGCTTATAAAAGCTGTTTAGCGTAATGTGACCATCTTCCCGCTCTGCTTCGATTATGATAATATCGCCGCCTTCCGCCTTTTTCGAAACTATTGCCGTTGCCTCGCTGCTAATCTCGTCACGCTGCTCTTCCAGATTTGCATCGTTTAAAACAAGCAGATCGGCCGTCGCCTGCCTGGTTTGTTCGGCGTGATCCTGACCGAATTCCTTCGAATAGGCCTCAAACGCGAATTCCGAATCGTTGTTTAGCGGATGTAGAAAGCCTTCGGGTTTAATAATCGAAAACTCTTCTGTTTCGATAGATTCGCGTTCGAATGCGATGGCTGCATTCTTTTTGATCTTAGTCGATGCATAGACCATCAATGCGACCAGAATAAGCCCGGGAATAAGAAGTTCCATAATGTCTTGGTTCCGAGTTCAAACTTTAATTTGCCTCTTCACGAACCTAAATCCTGCCAGAGCGTGTAATCTAAGCTCTCGCAATCTGCACCAGATTAGGCTCTTGCTTTGCCGCAAGCTGTCCGCACGCCGCATAAATATCACCGCCGCGGGCTCGCCGGACATAAGCCGAAATGCCTCTTAATTCCAAAATCCTTTTGAACTTGTCCACCTGAAAAGCTTCGGACGGATGATAATCCAATTGCTCCGCCGGATTGTGCGGGATCAAATTTATTTTCACTCGGTTCAATTTGTACCGGCTAACCAGGTCCGCAAGATCGTAAGCCTTTTCGTCCGAATCGTTAACGCCGCCGAGCAGTACATATTCAAAGGTGAACCGCTCTCCGCGCCGCAGCGATTTTTCAAATGCCTTTGCCGCCTTCATCACCTCGTCGATATTCCACTTTTTGTTTATCGGCATCAGGCGGTCGCGAAGCTCATTGTCCGGGGCCGAAAGCGATATCGCGAGATGCGGACGTTTATCGATCGCGGCCAGTTCGTAAATCTTCGGCACTATACCGGCGGTCGAAACCGTCACGCGGTTCGGGACGATGAAAAGCCCTTCCTCATTCGACATTATTTCGAGAGCCTTGATCAAATTTTCGAAATTCAAAAAAGGCTCGCCGGCACCCATCGCAACCAGATTGGTTCCGTGCGGCGTTTCGACACCGACGCCATAAACATCGTTCAAGACAATAATTATCTGCTCGACAATCTCTCCGGCGGTCAGATTTCGCAATAATCCTAGTTTCGCCGTCAAACAAAAATCGCACTTAAGCGGACATCCTGATTGAGAAGAAAAACAGATCGTGTCACGGTTTTCGGTCGGGATGTAAACCGTTTCCACCGGATAACCGTCGTGCGTATTCATCAAATAACGGCGTGTTCCGTCTTCGGAAATGTATCTGGATTCGACGATCAAAGTCGTTGAAGTGGCCGTTTCCTGCAATTTTTCGCGAAGCGCTTTCGGCAGATCGGTCATCTCTCCGAAATCATGCAGGCGGCGTTCGTGCAGGCCCTTGAAAATTTGCTTCGCACGGTATTTCGGCTCGCCGATCTCAGTAAAAAATTCGGCAAGCTCGTCGGGCAGCAATCCGGTTAAATGAAGCTTTTCAGCCATAGATACTATTTTACCGTATATTCCGCTAAAACGGCACTAACCCAATTTATACCGGAACTGTCCCACTGTCCCACTGTCCCACTGTCCCACTGTCCCACTGTCCCACTGTCCCACTGTCCCACTGTCCCACTGTCCCACTGTCCCACTGTCCAACTTTCCAACTGTCCCACTTTACCAATTTACAAAAAAC
>JANMSP010000564.1:0-1939 GCA_031389475.1 Pyrinomonadaceae bacterium | reverse complement strand
ATTTTGGCCCCGTTCATCACTTTCACCGCCGATGAAGCCTGGAGCTTCGCAAAGACCGGCCAGGAATACGGCGACGACTCGATCCACCTTCAAGACTGGCCCGTAGCCGGTATCTGCTGGCACGACACCGAACTGGCCGGTGATTTTGACCAACTCTTCAAGGCCCGCACCCGCGTCACCGAGTCACTGGAGCCCCTGCGTCAGACCGGAACTATCGGAAAATCTCTCGATGCCATCCTCACGGTTTCCGGCGCGCAGGATGACGCAACTTTGGCCGTTTTGCGGAAGCATCACGACTTTTTGCCCGAGTTTTTTATCGTTTCGCAGGTCACGCTGGAACCAAAGTCCGGCACGGCCCTCGAAATCAACGCTTGCCACGCTCGCGAGGTAGGCCATGTCCGTTGTCCGCGTTGCTGGCGCTGGGTGCCAACAATGTCAGTAACTTCGCACGGAGAAGTTTGCCCTCGTTGCGCAGAAGCCCTTAACTCCTGAACCAAACTACCGATTATGGCTAAGAGCAAAAAACCCACCAAGACGAAGCCAGCACCGAAAGCCCCGGCCAAAAAGCCCGCCGCCAAGGCTGCTCCCGTCAAACACGTTGTTTCAGCCAAACCTGCCGCCAAGGCTCACGCCGTAAAACCACCCGCCGCCAAGCAGCCCGCTGCCGCCGCCAAAGCGCACCCCGCGAAACCCGCGACCGCGCCCTCCACTGCCTCCAAAGCACCCATGTCCGCCTCTGACCTTAAACGCAAAATCCTTGAGCGCAAAGCCGCTCCCAAGGCTATCGCATTCAGCCTCGATGAGGTTCGTGAAATCGCGAAGAAAAACGAAACGACGATCGAGACTGCCGCGAAAAACGGCAAAGCCGGCGCCAAGCCTGCCGCCAATGGCAAGGCCGCCGATCACGCCGCCGCTCTCGAAAAGCCGCACAAGCCAAACCATATCAAACCGGCCTCGCTGGCTGATATCCTGGGCTTCAATCCGTCCAAGGGCCGCAAGCCCGCGCTTCATCTGGACGAATCACTCGTCCCAGAAAAATTCAAACGCTATTACAAGCTGCTGATCGATCTGCGCCACCATGTACTCGTCCAACTCGGCGAACACACCGAGGAAACCTTGATGAAGTCCGCCAAGGACGACTCCGGCGATCTTTCCGGCTATGGCCAGCACATGGCCGACGCCGGCACCGACACCTTTGACCGCGATTTCGCGCTCAGCCTCGTTTCGAGCGAGCAGGAAGCCTTGGGCGAGATCGAAGCCGCCATCAAGCGCGTCCACGACGGCACCTACGGCATTTGCGAATCGACCCATAAAAGAAAACAATAGTGATTCCCTGAGTAGTGGCGAGCGAAATGGGAATAGCCTAAACCGGGTTGGCGTGCCGATCCGGGGTTGTAGGACTGCATTTAGAAATCATCATCAAGTTAAATCTTCTGGAAAGTTGAGCTATAGAGGGTGATAGCCCCGTAAACGTAAATTGATGAGGACGAGCAGTATCCTGAGTAAGGCGGGACCGGAGAAATCCTGCCTGAATCTGCCAGCACCATCTGGTAAGGCTAAATACTTCTCAGAGACCGATAGTGAACCAGTACCGTAAGGGAAAGGTGAAAAGCACCCTAAACAAGGGAGTGAAATAGTACCTGAAACCGTGTGCCTACAAGCGGTCGGAGGTGAAATATTCGTAAGAATAGAGTAATTGACGGCGTGCCTTTTGCATAATGAGCCTACGAGTTGCTCCTCACTGGCGAGGTTAAGTTTTTAATAACGGAGCCGTAGCGAAAGCGAGTCCAAATATGGCGCTTAGTCAGTGGGGGCAGACGCGAAACTTTGTGATCTATCCATGGGCAGGTTGAAGGTGTGGTAACACACACTGGAGGACCGAACCCGTTGACGTTGAAAAGTCTTGGGATGACCTGTGGATAGGGGTGAAAGGCCAATC
>JANMSP010000553.1:0-2328 GCA_031389475.1 Pyrinomonadaceae bacterium | reverse complement strand
GTAGGGTGATCTCGTATCTGCCCGCCTTCAATTCGCCGAGTAGAATACGGTAATCAAAGCTTTGCTCACCGGCGAACATTATCACATCCTGATTGTATTTTTCGTTTACGAATACGGTAAGCACCACCGCTTCCGAACCCTTTTTTTGCCAGGACGTTCCGGCGGCCCTGGCCTTGATCGACAGACCGGTTTCGGACGATTTCTTTTGGGTCACCAAAAGAGTTTTAACGGCCTTGCCCGTTTCCGCGATCTCCGGCGCTTTTTCGCACTGCGCTGAAACAGAATCCATGAGGCCTAAGAGAAGGAAAAATATTAAAAAGATCTTCATTGCTTCACCCGGATAAAAATTGGATTGGTAAAGGCCAGCATTTTATTGTTTTCATGGCGTACTTCGAGTCGCATATATGTTTCATTTTGGAAGTGGACGGTAATATCACGGGAAAAGCTGTCGTTATTGATGGTCTCCTCGCGCACTATTCCCTTCCCGGAGATAAGCTTTATTGTTGCTCCGCTTGGAAAGTTTTTGACGGAAATTGAAAAGGTTGGATTCTCGCCTTTTTTTATTTCGATCTGACCGCCGATCCCGGACCTGCCGGATGTGAACGAAATAAATTGTCCGGGTTTTTCGGCAATGAAGACCCTGCCCGAACGCAGTCCGGCCAAAATCCCGGACTGTTTTAATGAATTGGCCCCTATGAATGTTGTCGGAGTTCCAATTGATGGATTCGAGCCCGGACGTTTGTCCGTCGGCGGCACATGCGAATCGCTGGAACCGATAGCGGTTATGCGGCTGCCCTTTTGCAGGAGCGTGTCCCAAAGTTTTAATGCCGCTTCGTCCGTCCCGTCCCAATCCCCGTTCCAGATCTCGACCGAATCCATTCCGGCCCAGTCGCCGCCATAGCTCCAACTGCATCCGCCGCACAATGCGGTCGGGTGATTGATCGAAGCCGGAAGGCCGTGGCTGCGAACGCTGGACAAAACTTCTCGCAGCCGCTTAGTGTCCTTCGGCGTGACGCGGAAATCGATAAGGGCGGCGTCCGGTAACCCCCAGACATTGAAATGCCCGCCATAGGTCGTGACTTCCTCGCCGCGAAGCACAAGCAAATTCGGATTGTTTTTTATGAGCACTTTCAGCTCCGGATGATGCGCGGTGGTATTGTGCTCGGTTATCCCGGTGAAATCGAGATTGTTCGCCTGTGCGTAATTCAATAAACCTTTGAGCGTCCAATGCCCGTCGCTATGGAACGTGTGCATGTGCAGATCGCCGCGGTACCATACATAGCCGTTCGACGATACGGGTCCAATGCGAGTTGCTTTGGGAAATTCGAGAGGCTTTGCGTTTTCGGCGAGTCGTTCGCCTGAGGCCGCGATATCGATCTCGTTTAGTTTGATGGTCACCTTCACTTCGACGCCTTCGGGAATTACTTTGTAGATACCCAGGATCACCCGCCATGTTCCGGACGGAAGCTTCCCGGACAAGTAGCCGTTCGTCGCTGTGTCTTCGCTGATAAAGATCGTGCCCCGCCGCCCGCCGCTCCAGCCGCGGAAGCCACGGACGCTTTGGTCGGAACCGTCAAAATTCGAATCGAATACGCCGAGGTCAAGTACATTTTCGCCATTCCTTCGGTCGTATTCATAGGTTAGTGTAAAACTCTTCGTACCGGCGGGAATTTCGAACGGAAGATAGGCGTAGCGGCTACTGCCTTCCTTCGGCGCGCCGACCAGCAATTTGTGCTCGATGGCTTGGGCGAACATCGTTCCTTGCAGAATCAATAAGGATGTTAGGAACAGAATGAGTTTCATAAAAGTGGAAGAAATGAGAGAGGCTGACCGCCAGCCCCGCCCGCATTAGAGGAAGTTTTAGCTTAGAAACTAAATCTCAAAGCAAATTGCATGATGCGCGGATCGCCCTGCAGCGTTGTGATTGTGCCAAAGCCTCCGCCATTGACCGTGCGGTTCGGCAGGCCGAAATTCGCCTGATTCAACGCATTAAAGACTTCCCAGCGAAATTCGACGTTGGTGTTTTCATTCCACAGCGGGAATTTGCGGTGGACAGAAACATCGAGTGATGAAAAGGCGGGCCCGCGCAATGTATTACGCGGCTGTATTCCAAAACGCGTCGATCCCGCCAGTAATGGCCGGAACGCAGCAGTGTTGAACCAGCCATCGACATTTCCGTCGCTTCGTTCGGAATCGCCGATAAGGTCCGCGAATGTCGTCGAAAGCGAGCCGAGTCTGAGCGGATCGCCCGACTGTGTTACGGAGAACGGCCGGCCGGATCGCATGTTCAGGCTTCCCGCAAGCTCCCAGGTCAACGCAGGCGGCTTC
>JANMSP010000533.1:0-2804 GCA_031389475.1 Pyrinomonadaceae bacterium | reverse complement strand
GTGAGGTAATACAGATTGTTTTCCTGACGGTAATAAAAATCGACATCACCGGCATAATTTCGCGGCGTGGCACTCCACAGGATCATCAGGCTGTTCGGCGACATTCGTTTTGCTACTTCAGCCCGTCGTCGAGCGAGTTCGGATTGCCGCTCGGCATCGGTGAATTTCGGTGCGGGCGGTGCGATCTTGATTGCTTGGGGCGTTTCGGCCAGAACAGCAGCCGCAAGTCCTGACAGCACGAACGCGATCAGCAGTATCCAGGTGATTACTCGTTTCATTTTGTTACCTCAATAAGGATGTCTTTCGATGTAGTATTGCCAAAAAAATCGGCCGCGAAAACACGCAGGGTGTATGAACCGCTGTCCAAAGCCGCAGAAGCCAGGAAGCCTTCGCTAAATTCGTCTCCGTTGACCTTATTCGTAACGATATAATTAAAAATCGTCTCGCCGGTTGCGCCGGATTTGCTGCCTTTTGCGTAAGCAAATTTAACAGCGTCTGAATCGGGATTGCGGTCGAAAATGATATTCCAATTCGTTTCCGTGACCGGAGTTTTATCCGCCAGCAAAATTTGATAGCCGAGACGATAAACTCCCAAACGCCTACGTTCGGCGTTGCCGTCCATCCGGTCATACGCCCGGACAATGACCCGTGTGTTCCCCGCAAGTTTAATACGCTTATTCGCCGTTTCGGTTTCAATCTCGCGCCAACTCTCGTTGAAAAGCGTGACTTTTTCGATTACGGGTACAATTCCGTCGGAAATTCCAGGGAAATGGAGCGCTCCGATCGCGTTCATTTCATCGCCGCTCGGCCCGGCTATCAGGTGAACGTGATTCAATGAATTAAGCGTACCAATTGCGTCGCCGGCCCTGAATTTGGTGCCTCGCGGGATACGAAGATGTTCCGGTTTTCCGTTCGCTCCGAGTTCCGCAATAAGCGGCGAGCCGGAATAGAAACTATCGTCTTTATCGCGGCCTATACGAATATGAATGTACCCGAGCGAAGGCATTCGAATTAGCTCACGCGATGTCGCGACGTTCTCAATCGCCGCTGGAAGCAGGACCTTTTCATCGCGGATAAATCTCGCCGTTTCGCCATAAGCCCCGGCAATATCGAAGCCGTTATGAAACCAGACCCGCGAATTTTCATCGACGATCTCGCCGCGAATTTCGCCCAGCGTCCCGGCCACATCGCGTTTTGCTTCAGGCGGATCGTAAGGCCAGCGGGGCGGCTGACGTTGCCGAAATTCAGCCGGATCGGTATCTGCGGCGTTCGTTATAACTTCGTATTCATCAGAGCCTTTTCCTGAATCAACGGCTGTTTGAGCCAGAAATTTTCTAACGACGCCGTTGTCGCTGTCGGCAACAATCAAATTTTGCCGCGAATCGACCGCAAGGCCGGAAATCCGATTGAACGCCGACCGGTGCGGAACGCCGTCTCGAAAACCGCGCCGTGTGCCGGTGATTGTTTCAACATAAGGGAAACTGCCTGATTTTATCGAACGCACCGCGTTGTTGTCCGCAACATAAATGCCGCCGAATCCATCCGCCGCAATTGCCGTCGGCCGAATGAAACCGGCTTCGGATAACAAACCGTCCTTTGGCTCGCGTTCGCCTGATCCCGACAAAGTCCAAACGGAGCCATCCGATTCAACAACGCGAAGCCTGCCGTTTTCGGTATCGGCAACTAATATGCTCCCATCATTCCAAACCGCCACACCGCACGGAGTGTCGAATTTTGCAGTCGCTCCATCCGCAAAACCTCGCGTCGAACCGGCCAGCGTGGTCACTTTGCCATCGCGAATTAATTTTATTTTGTCATTATATGTGTCAGCTACAACGATTGATCCGTCGCCGTGCACGGCAACACCGATCGGCCCATAAAATTTTGCGGCGGCTGCATCACCGTCCGCATCGCCGGCTTGTCCGTCAATCCCCGCAACTATCGTAACTACACCCGAACTGTCGATACGCCTGATTGTGTGCGAACCGGAATCGGCAACGATAAGATCGCCCGTTTTCTCGAAAACGATGGCGGACGGCGTGTGCAAATTCTCAGCGAAGACCGTTAATTGCCCATCGGCCTCACGGCGCAAGATCCTTCCCGATTCACCGTCCGATATGTAGGTCAGGACGTCCTTGACAGCTATGCCGAATGGTTCGATTAATTGCTGATTGCGGCTGACGAGCGTTACTACTCTGGTAAATGATTGGCGGATTTTCCCATCGTAACGGTAAAAACCGAAGTAATAAATAATCAGCCCGAACGCTATCAAAATGGCAGCGAAGACAGCAATAAAAGCAAGACGTGAACCTTTACGTGGCATTGAGTATTCTTAGAAACGGTGTGTTGCAGCGTTCTGAGTTCAAACTTTAGTTTGCTATAAGTAAAACCCCGGTCGCTACCGCTCGCGGTACTGACAAGAAACTTTTTTTGATTTCGGTCTCCTGACTCTGTTAATATTACGGCACAATTCGTAAATTAAAAATCAGGAGAGACCAATATGTTTTCATTGCAGGATTTGCTCGGGCAGGAGCAGGGAAATCAGACTGTTGACCAGATCAGCCAGAATGTCGGGGCCGAACCATCGGCGGTGAGTTCGGCGATCCAGGCGGCCCTGCCGATGCTGATGAATGGATTGGCAAACAATGCCTCGACTCCGCAGGGAGCTGAAAGTTTGAATACGGCGCTCGAACAAGATCACGACGGCGGCATTTTGGACAATCTCGGCGGCCTGGGCAGCATGATATTCGGCGGCCAGCAGGAAGCCGCTCCGACACGACAGGCGGACGCGGGCGGCATTCTCG
>JANMSP010000505.1:0-10351 GCA_031389475.1 Pyrinomonadaceae bacterium | reverse complement strand
AGACGAAGATTGCGCTGTTTCTTATGAAGATCGGGGCGGTAAATATCAGGGACAAACCGGACTCACCTACGCCAAACTTTAATCAAGTTTATTCAGGAATAACATCGGGTTAGATATCAACTCAAAACTCACTTTAAGGTGTTGTTAATAATCTATATGCAGCAGACATTTTTAGCATATTCGTCGTGATTTTAGATGATCAATGTAAAGAATAATTTATTGTTTTCGGGTTGATGTTGTTTCACTCTTGCAACAAATGGTGTGTTATGATTGCGGTTTATTCTAAATATTATGCAGTTTCAACTTCGCTCCGAGAACACACCGAAAGGCGATCAACCGGCAGCTATTGCGCAGCTTGTTGCGGGTTTAAATGATGGTACGAAAGATCAGGTTTTATTAGGAATTACGGGGAGCGGTAAAACATTTTCAATCGCTAATGTGATTCAGCAGGTGCAGCGTCCCGCCCTTATTCTGGCGCACAACAAAACGCTTGCCGCGCAGCTTTATCAGGAATTCAAAACATTTTTCCCTGAAAATTCGGTAGAGTATTTCGTTTCTTATTACGATTATTACCAGCCCGAGGCCTACGTTCCCGCCGCCGACCTTTACATAGAAAAAGAAGCGACGATCAACGAAGAGATCGACCGGCTGCGGCTTTCTGCGACGCGTGCGCTTTTCGAGCGGCGGGATGTGATCGTCGTTGCGTCGGTTTCGTGCATTTACGGCCTCGGCGATCCCGACGCTTATTTCGGGATGCTGATATTTATTGAGCCCGGAATGAAGATCAAGCGCGAGGAGTTTCTAATGAAGCTCGTCGAGCTGCAATACGAGCGCGTAAATATCGATTTCGACCGCGGCGTTTTCCGTGTTCGCGGCGATGTCGTCGAGCTTTATCCGAGTTATCAGGACCAGGCTTACCGGATCGAATTTTTTGGCGATGAGATCGACGCGATCTATACCATCGATCCCCTGCTCGGCGAGGTTATCAAAAAGCACGAATCGCGGGTGCCGATCTATCCAAAAACGCACTATGTGATGACCAAGCCGATGATCAAACGGGCGATCCAGACGATCAGGGAAGAGCTGACGCAGCACGAGGAGTTTCTGGTTAGTGAGGGCAAGATCGTCGAAGCCCAGAGGCTGCACCAGCGGACAATGTACGATCTCGAGATGATAAAAGAGATGGGTTTCTGCCGGGGAATTGAGAATTATTCGCGGCATCTGACTGGCAAACCTCCCGGAGCCGCGCCGCCGACGCTGCTCGATTATCTGCCGAAGGACGCTCTGATGGTGATCGACGAATCGCACCAATCGGTGCCGCAATTGGGAGCAATGTTTAAGGGTGACCAATCGCGAAAGGGAACGCTTGTCGAATACGGTTTCCGACTGCCGAGTGCGAAGGATAACCGGCCGCTGAACTTTCAGGAATTCGAGGAACGCATCGGGCAGACGTTATATGTTTCGGCAACTCCCGGCCCATACGAGTTGATGAAAACCGGCGGCGAGGTGATCGAACAGGTTATCCGCCCGACCGGATTACTCGATCCGATTGTCGAAGTTCGTCCGGTGAAAGGGCAAATCGACGACCTGCTCGAAGAATGCCGCGTGCGTGCCGAACGCAACGAACGCGTGCTGGTGACGACGCTGACGAAGCGGATGTCCGAGAATCTGAGCGAATATTTTTCGGAGGTAGGCGTCAAGGTGCGTTATCTGCACAGCGATATTCACACACTCGAACGCATTCGAATTTTGCGCGATCTGCGGCGCGGTGAGTATGATGTTTTGGTCGGCATTAACCTGCTTCGCGAAGGCCTCGATCTGCCGGAGGTTTCGCTTGTCGCGATTCTGGATGCGGATAAAGAAGGCTTTCTGCGTTCGGAGCGTTCGCTGATCCAGACGATGGGCCGGGCCGCGAGAAATTCCGGCGGAAAGGCGATTCTTTATGCCGATAAGATCACCAAATCGATGAAATATGCGATCGATGAAACGGAACGCCGCCGTGCCATTCAGGAAGAATACAACGAATTACACGGCATTACTCCGACGACTATCGTTAAATCCATCGATGCCACGCTCGTCACTGCTTACGAAGCGGATTACTTCAAGATCCCGCTCGATCTCGATTCATTCGAAGAGTATTTGCCGAAACAGCTAAAGGAAACGATCAACCAGATGGAAGCCGACATGCGAAACGCCGCTAAGGAGATGAAATTCGAACACGCTGCAGAGTTGCGGGACCGTTTGAAATATCTTCGGGAAAGAGAGTTGATCGTTCGTTAGCCGCCAGCCTTAGCAACGGGTTCTCTTCCTGTCGGAACCGAGAGCGGTAGCGACCGGGGGTCGTTCTTGCTTAGCGTCAAAGCCCCGGTCGCTACCGCTCTCGGTTCTGACCAGCGATCACAACCTTAGCTGACTATAAGAATTCTTGCCGCATTTTTAATACGGTGATAATATTTTAGTCGATGGCGTTTTCTACAAAACAATTCACAAGACTCGCTCAACGCGCCGGCGCCGGATTTATGGCGTTTTGGCTGAGCGGTTTTTTGTTCCTGTTTTGCTGTGCGGCGATGCCTTCGGTAAAAGCGGCCGATGAATTTTGCCCGCTGAGCAAGAAAACCGAGCATTGCGACAAAGGCTCGGAGAAAGTTGTTTCGTTCGAAATATCACCCGGAAACGAGCACGGCGGACTTGGCTGCTGCTCATATCTTCCGGCTGTGTTCGATAAGGCCCGCAAGATCGAACGTACTGAGAGTATCGCTGCAGTTCCGGCTGTTATTTCAGTTACTGCTCCGGCTTTACGGAATGCCACTTTGTCTTTTCAGATCGCTGACAAGTACTCGCCGCCCGTTATCTACCGCAAGAAGATTTTTGTGGCCAACTGCGTTTTCAGGATTTAGACCCAACTTTGAATGCCGCATTTCGCTGAACTCGGAAGTTCGGCTGGTTCAAAGTTCGATCTTAAATTACGAGGAATAAAAATGAGAAAGAAAATATTTTTAGCGGTTTCGATGATGATGGTTTTATCAATCGCGGCACTCGCGTTTGCGTATAACCAATCGACAACCGCGAGCAACGTTAAAATGGATTGCTGTAAGAAAAGCGATTCGTGCCCGATGAAAAATAAAAGCGCGGAGGGAAAAACCGAATCATGCTGCGACGACGCGAATTGCTGCTGCAAGACCGGCGATTCCTGCCCGATGAAAAAAGGTGACGCCGCAAAGGCGCACCACGAAACGAAGGACATCAACCACGACGCAACTGCCGGTGAACACAAAAGCTGCGATTGCTCATGCTGTAAAAAAGGCGAAAAAGCAGTGAGTTAGGTAAAACTTCCAAAGAAAAAAAAGAGGCTGCCTGGGAAAAGGCGGCCTCTTTTTAATTCCGGCGTCAGGTTTAACGCCGATCAGCCCTTACCCCGTTCTTGTCCTATTCGCCAAAGAATTTAACTACGGATCAAGAAGAACGAAAACCGAATATGATGTTAGGAGCGAAAGACACTAATGTCCGTTTTCCAAATACTCATCCAAAAGAATCTTCATATGTGCTTCATCTAAAGGCTTTTGCACTACCTTATCGAAACCGAAAGAATCAGCCATCTCCATATATTCTTTTCCGTAGGATGTAAAAGCGATAATCGGAATGCTCCTGCCATTTTTACTATTCCGAATTAACGCCGCCGAAGTGATTCCATTCATCTGCGGCATCGCTATATCCATTAATATTAGATCTGGAATTCTAGAATCTGCTTGTCTGAGGGCTTCGTAGCCGTTGGTGGCCTCGATTACATTATATCCGATCGATTCCACTATAAACCTTGTTAGTGAACGGATGTCGGGCTGATCCTCTACTACTAAAACTGTCTTTGCCATAACATCATTCCTCCGCATACGTCCGGCGCCTTCACCGGGAGAGATCAGGTAAAACAAGTAACATTTTACCGTAAGGCTGCAGAACAACTGCGTGTTCAGCGTGCAGCGTATCTCATATAGCGTCTGAGGTGCAATTACTGTGCCCCTCGCTATTGGCCTTGTTTGATGCAACAGTTGTCTACAAACGAAACGCCGCCGGCCGATAATGGACTGTATGCATCCATACATAACTTTTAATCTCTAACATTTAAATAAAGACGCCCTCAATTCGCACTTTTGCCGAAGCTTTGATGTTTCTACATATACGAGAATTCTGTATAATCAGCGTTATGCAGGTTAAAACGCAGCTTGAAGATTTCGAAAACTACCTTACCGATGCCAGCAATTTGAAGGGCGGACACTGCCGGAAATTATTCGTACCCGAAAGCTCGGGTGAGGTTTCCGAAATACTTCGCGAAGCTTATGAATCGAAAACGCCGGTTACGATTTCCGGAGCCCGAACGGGAACTGTCGGCGGAGCAATCCCTTTTGGCGGCTATATCTTATCGCTCGAAAAGCTCAATAAAATCAAGGAAATACGAAAAGATAGTTTGACCGCGATCACCGAATCTGGCGTAATACTTGCCGATTTTCAAAAGGCCGTCGAAGCGGAAAATCTATTCTATCCGCCCGACCCGACCGAATGGAGCTGCCAGATCGGCGGTACGGTCGCGACGAATGCTTCAGGGGCGAGAAGTTTTAAGTACGGAGCGACGCGGCAATTTGTGAATGGGCTGAAAGTGATTCTGGCGGACGGCGAAAAGTTAAATCTCGTCCGTGGTGAAATCCAGGCCGATACGGACGGGACGCTGAATTTGCGGACGGATCAGGGAAGTTCGATCAAAGTAAAAGTTCCGACGTACGAACGCCCGAATGTCCGGAAAAATGTGAGCGGCTATTATGCCGGGGATGGGTTAGACGCGATCGACCTTTTTATCGGGAGCGAAGGAACGCTCGGCGTGATCACCGAGATCGAATTCGCGCTTTTGCCGAAGCCGGAAGGATTTTTTAGCGGCATTGTTTTTTTTGAACAAGAAGGCAATCTTTTAAGATTCGTGAATGAAGCGAAGGTCTGTTCGTTTGCGGCGAGGACTGGCGGACGGGGCATCCGCGTTTCGTCCGTTGACGCTTCGCTGATTGAATATTTCGATGCAAATTCGCTTAAATTTATACGCGAAAAATTTCCCGAAACGCCGGAAAATATGGCCGGTGCGATATTTTTTGAGCAGGAAACGACCGCTGAAAACGAAGACACCCTGTTAGAGCAATGGAACGATCTATTGGAAAAACACGGTGCCGATGTCGACCGCTCGTGGTTTACGACGACCGACATTGATCGTGAAAAAATGCGGGCGTTTCGCCATGCTCTACCGGTGTCGGTAAACGAAAGGATCACTCATTACAAACAGAAAAAGATCGGCACCGATATGGCCGTGCCTGACGAAAATTTTGCCGGTTTCTTACGATTTTATAAACAAACGCTGGATACAAGTGCCCTCGATTACGTAATCTTCGGTCATATCGGCGATAATCATCTTCACGCCAATATATTGCCGAAAAACAATTCGGAAGCAGAAAAGGCCCGGCACCTTTACGGCCGATTTATCGCTCAGTCGATCATGCTCGGCGGCACGATCTCTGCCGAACACGGCATCGGGAAGCTCAAAAGCAAGTACCTGAATGTGATGATGGGAGAACGCTATCTGAATGAAATGGCGGAGATCAAAAGGGTGTTCGATCCGCGGGGAATTCTTGGGCGCGGCAATATGTTCGATGAAAAGATGTTGGGTTAACCGCTTGCCGGGCAACGGTTTGACGGCTAGAATATGACGGAAAGGCAGCACAATAACTAAATGATCAAGGCAATTTTAATGGATTTTAACGGCGTCATTATCGACGATGAGCCGATACAAATGCGGGCGTATCAGGAAATTCTCGCGAAAGAGGGAATAGCGCTAACCGATGCGGATTATTTCGCGAGCCTCGGGATGGATGACAGGACTTTTGTTCGCGCCGCCTACGACCGTGCAGGGATTCCGCCGGAAACGAATAAGATACTGGAGATCACGCAGGCAAAAACCCAGAAATGGCGTGAGATCATCTCGACTGAGATTCCGCTTTTTCCGGGCATTGAAAATTTTGTCCATAAAATGAGTGAGGAATTCACGCTCGGCATTGTCAGCATGGCGAAGCGGGAAGAGATCATGCACATTCTCGAAACGACCGGCTTGATCGATTGTTTTTCGATCATGGTCAGTGCAGAAGACGTTGCGATCAGCAAGCCCGATCCGGAATGCTACCGGATCGGTTTTCGCCTTTTAGATTCCGCCCGAACTTCGAGCGGCCATCTGCCGATGATCCATAGCGAATGCGTCGTAATCGAGGATTCGCCGCCCGGCGTCGCCGCCGGGAAGAGTGCGGGTTTGCCTGTTTTAGGCGTGACAAATACGGTGAGCGATATAGAACTCCGCAAAGCCGGTGCCGATTGGGTGGCGAAAAACCTCGACGATTGGATGCCAGATTCATTTCGCAGAGTTTATTCTTAGAATAGTTGTCAGTAGTCAGTTGTCGGTTGTCAGTAAGATTCGGAATTCTTACTTTCCGACAACTGACTACCGACAACTGACAACCGATTATGTCTGAACATTTAATTTCGCGGGCAGATGCCGAAAACGATATTCTCGCCTGCGCCGCTTATCTTGCCGAGGACATAAAAAGCCGCGACGGCCATGCCGAGGCAATGGCGGCGATCATTCCGCTTTATCTCGAAAAAGACAACGTCGATCTGGCTGCCGAGCTTGCCAATTCGGTCGATGATCCGTTTATGCGGGATCGCTTGCTAATCCTCGTTTCCGAAAAATGCGCCGCGATTAATGACGACGAATACGCCCTTCAACTTGCCGATTCCGTCGAGGATTACGGGTTACAGTCGCAGGCACGCGAGAAGATCGCAATTCAGAAAGCTGACCAGGGAAATTTCGAGAAAGCGCGGGTAATATCGAACGATCTCGATCATCCGGAGAGCGTGTATGCCGCTATCGCGGTCAAACAAATGGCCGACGGCGATGAATCCGCCGCAAACGAAACTATGAAAAGCATTGCATTTCCCGGTGCTTTGGTTTCGGCATTTACGATGATGGCGATCGCAAAATTGGAAGCTGAAGATCAAGTTAATGCTGCCGCAATTCTCGATAAAGCTGCCGAAGCCGCCGGTAATACAGAACACAACGAAGAATCGATTCGAACTTACTGCGAGATCGGAAATCTATTCATTGAGGCAAAGCGAAATGACCGCGCCATCGAAACATTTGAAAAAGCCCGCGGGCTGGCAGAAGAACTTGATAATATTCACCGCGATTCGTTTCTTGCAGCCGTCGCCGTCGGGTTTCTGCACGCGAGCAGTGTCGATCTCGCAGACCGAACGCTTGATGCGATCACCGACAAAACGCAGATCGCGACGTGCCTGCTCAGCTTCGCCCGCGATTCATGGAAACGCGAAGAGAAGAACGACGCCTTCGACGCACTCGAAGAATCATACGCGATCCTAAAATCGCAGCACGAACGCGAGACCCGCGACAGCAATTCGAAATTCCGCCTTTTCACCTCGATCGCCGCCCAGTTCGCCGGTTTCGAAAAAGGCGAACGGGCAATCGAAATAGCCCAGGAAATTCCCGACGAAGCCGAACAAGTCTCCGCCCTCTCGCAAATCGCTCAGATAATGACTCTCCAAAAGCACGATGAACTTGCACAACAAGCGATGCGGGCGATTCCCGAGGACGCCGCCCGAGTTTTCGCGCTCATAAGTGTTTGCGATGTTTACAATGAAAACGGTGACAGAGACGCCGCGGTTACCACTCTCCATGAAGCCGCCGAATTGAGCGAAACAGTTCCGCAACTTGCTTCACGCTCGTCGGCATATAATGAAATCGCCAAAAGGCTTAACGGCTTTGGTGAAACGGACAAATCGCGGGACATATTACAAACCAGTCTAAATGTCATAACCCTAATCCGCGACGAAAGCAGCCAAGCGGTAGCTTTGAGCAATCTAGCGGACGTGCATGAAAAACTGGCGTTTTCGCTAACTGAAGTTGAAAAAGCTTCTATTCAAGCCTTAATCTTGGGACATTTACGTTGAGATAAATTAACAAGGGAAAAGCGTTATGAACGTAAATAATGACATCGGTCTTTCCAGTATTTCAAAAGCTGCAAGTCTCGAAGAAATCGGGAGTTTTTGGGACAACCGCAGCCTTGATGGATATTGGGATCAGACTCACGAAGTCAATTTCGATGTCAAGGCAATTAAAAATCCTGGATACTGGATAGAGAAGGATGTGTTTTCAGAATTAGAATGTTCAGCCATCCTTGAGGTACTGTCTCAATCAGAAATCAAACGCAGTCGGGCTGGAACTCGCAATTTAATGGCGGTTGCTGAAATTTGGAAACTAGCCCATAGTGCCCGGCTATTAAGGATATGCGAAAAAATCTGCGGGCATGCAATGATCCCTTATAAAGCGACACTTTTTGAAAAGACTGGGAAGGCAAACTGGCTTGTTGCGTTCCATCAGGATACCGCACTTCCGTTGGAAAATGATGTTCAGGGCAACGGATGGGGACCAACTTCGATAAAACAAGGCGTGCATTTTGTTCATGCCCCTTCCTGGGCACTCTCCCAAATTCTAGCTATTCGAATTCAACTCGATGAATCCAATTCCGGCAACGGCCCGCTTCGGGTGATTCCAGGTTCTCATCGTAAAAGACTTATGTCGGATGTTGAATTCAAACAAAAGATGGCGTCGGAAAAAGAGGTTGAATGTATTGCTGGAAAGGGGAGTGTAATTGCAATGAGTCCTTTACTACTGCATGCCTCTTCAAAAGCGATCAATGATAAACCTCGCCGTGTACTCCATTTTGAATATGCGCCGTCGCTTCAATTAGCTGCCGGAATTAAGTTGGCAATAGCCTGATTTTCAAAAAATGTCGTTTGGTATTAAATCCTCAAACACATCGCGTTTTCGGATTAGTTCCACTACTCCATCTTCCTTTACCAAAACCATGGCCGGCAAGAATCTGCCGTTGTATTGCGATGCCTGGGCGAGTGTGTAGGCGCCGCAGTTGAGGAGTGCGAGGATTTCGCCGGGTTGGACGTTTTCCGGTAATAGACGATGATCTGGCAGGCGGTTTTGGCCTTCGATATCGAAATAGACGTCGCCGCCGTCGCAGAGCGGGCCGGCTAGTTTGTATGGAAATGTCGCGGGTTCATCGGGTCGTTCGGCGGAGATCAGATGGTAGTACCATTTGTAGGTTTCCATCGAGAGAAGGATGTTGAAACCGGCGTCGGTTAGAAGCCAGTTGTCGGTTATCGGTTGTCGGTTGTCAGTAGTCGGAGACTGAGTGACAGGTCGTTGTTTTCTGTTGCGGACGGTTGTCAGGCAAATTCCGGCGTCGGATACTACGCTGCGGCCGGGTTCGAGAAGTAGTGTTAGATTTTCGAGAAGATGCTGTGCGTTCGCTAATTCAGCCGCTTTCCTGACGGCGTTCCAGGCACTGCGAATCGCATCAGCGGGCTCGAAGTCGGCGGTGAACATTTCGCGTTGGGCTTCGGGAAAATGCAATTCCATCGTGCTGTCGCGAAGGTAATTGACCGGGAAACCGCCGCCCAGATTGATGTGCGACAAGCGGATACCGGTTTCGTCGTAAATCTGAACCAGATTCGCAAAAAGCATTTCGAATGCTTCGGCATACGGCGAGGCATTCGGGTTTTGCGATCCGATATGCAGGTGAATGCCGCAGAGATTTAGAAACTCGGAGTCTTTGTATTGACGAAAAGCGGATAAAGCTTCGTCGGGCATCATGCCGAATTTCGATGTGAGCAATGCGGTTTGCAAGCCGGAATGCGTGTTGGTTTCAATTTCCGGCACGAGGCGGAGGCTTACGTTCGCACGTTTTTCTAATCGTCTCGAGGTTTCTTCGATCAGCAACAATTCGTAAAGTGAATCAACCTGAATCGCGTAAATTCCGGCATTTATCGCGTTCTCGATCTCCCAGATTTCCTTGCTCGTTCCGTTAAAAATGATCTGTTTGGGCCGGAAACCGATCTTTAAAGCTTTCCATAATTCGCCGCCGGAATTTACTTCGATGTCGCTTCCGGCTTCTTTGACCGTACGAAGGATCGCCATGTTCGAATTGGCTTTGGCGGCGTAGCAGATTTTTAGATTGCAATCTATCTCGTTTTCAACAAGTTTAAGCCGGTCGATATTATGGCGGATGCGTTCTTCGCTGAACACGAAAAGCGGCGTTCCGTGCTGTGCGGCAAGTTCGACGGCAGAAACTCCGCTGATGTAGAGTTCACCTTTCCGTACTTCTAAAAAATCTTCAATTTCCCAGGGGTAGTTCATAAACACAGACTGGAGCGTAAGCGTCTCGCTTGCCGGCGAGCCTTCGAA
>JANMSP010000167.1:0-6532 GCA_031389475.1 Pyrinomonadaceae bacterium | reverse complement strand
TCAACTCGCTTTTCACCGTCACGCCGCCGCCGTGCGCTTCGGCGATGTGTTTTACGATTGCCAAACCCAAGCCGCTTCCCTTTACGTCGTGAACGAGTCCGGTCGAAACGCGGTAAAATTTTTCGAAAATCTTGTTTTGTTCTTCGGGGGCGATGCCGATGCCGTGATCGAGAACGGAGATTTTCACCGTGTTTTTGTCGGCTCGAAGGCGAACGCCGATTTCGCGCCAGCTGCCGTCGAGCGAATGTTTGACGGCGTTGTCGAGCAGATTCATCAAAGCCTGCGTTATCGCGTCGCGGTCGAGTTTGACCGGCGGCAGAGCGATTTCCGGCTGGTCGTAAACGATGCGGAAGCCGTGTTCTTTCGACTGCATCTCGAAAGTTTTAATCACGTCCGCAATGACCGTCGAAACGTCCGTTTGGTCGAATTTGTATTCTTTGCGATTTCCTTCGATTTTGTCGAAATCCAGAATGTTGTTGATTAGAGCCGTCAGGCGGCGGCTTTCGGTTTCGATGTAATCGCCGTATTCGCGCATTTTCTCCGCGTCGTGGACGCGCCCTGATTTGAAAAATTCACCGAAAACGCGAATCGAAGCGAGCGGCGTTCGGAGTTCGTGCGAGACGTTAGAAACGAATTCCGATTTCATTTGCGAGACGCGCATCAGTTTGGAAGCCGAATAAAACGCCAGCCCGACGCAGCCTAAGATCGAAACGGTCGCCAGCCCGGAGAGAAGAAGATTTGTCCGGTAAAAATTGCGGGCAAGCTGCTGTGGCGTGGTGTTGCGGCTGACGATTTGCAAATTCCAATCAGTGAACAAAAACGGCATCTGATACGAAACCGTGTCGCCGAGACCTTCAGTTGTCGGCGGCGATATATGAAGCGGTTCTTCGTCGCGGTCAAATATTGAAACGACGACGTTCGTCGCCATCGAGCCGGGAAAGTATCTGGGAAACGGCTCGTCAATGGCGGGCTGCAAAAGCCGCTCTCGGACGAATTTTTCGTCCACGACAAAACCCACAACGCCAACGATGCGCGAATTCTTATCGGCGACGGTTCGCAAAACGATGCGGTGATTCGGGTCGCGCTCTTCTGTCAACAGAACCGATTTTCGCGGCATCCTTTGATTCTCCAAAAGTCGCCACGGAAGACATGCCGCCAGTATCGCCGTCGTCTCCGCCGAAGCGTCGATTGAGATTTCGACAAGCTTATTGTTATTTGAATCGAAAGTGTAAGCCTCAAATTGTGCCGCGGACTCTTCGGATTCTATCTTTCTCGTTCCATCGCCGCGCCAGCGCACGACGAACAAACGCCGCACGCCTTGGAGTTTTATTTCGGCGAATCGTGATTCGATCGATTCGAGCGACTCGTCGGAAAGTTCCGTCATCGAATTGTCAAAAGCGAGTTCCGCCGTTTGCCGGTAATGTGCCTCGACCGCTCCGGCAACTTCCGACAGATAACTCTGCCGCCAAAGTTGTGCGTAAGCTCCCCAGAAACGCTCGATGCGTTCGAGCGAATAAAGCTGCAAGCCGATAATCACCGCCAGCAACAGCACGACCGCGGCCGTCCCGATCGTTAGCAAATGCCGCCTTAAGAATTCGATTAAGCTTGGGCGTTTGGTTTGTTCGATTCCAGCGTTTGAGTTTGTTGTGTTCGTCATTTGTGATGACCTCCGAGAAACATTATAACCATAAAAAATCGGAATTCTTTTGCTTCTCGCACAAGTTTTACCTGCCTTTTACGAGTTTTACAACTTTTTACAACCGAATCACCACTTTTACAATTCGCGCCCGTATTCTTCAAATGTCACGAGCGATAAAGCATCTGATTTCGGTTTTACGCTTCGACAATAAATCAAAACGAATCGAAAGGAAAAAACATGAAAAAATCACAAATTCTATGGCTGGCTGTGTTGCTGGCAATCTTCGGAAGTTCTGCCGTTTTCGCGCAGGACGAACAATACGGCGACCCGGCGCAGTGCGGCGAAGGGCAAACTTTAACTTACAACCAAATCGTCCGCGCCAACGGGCGAAGGGCGGAAGGCGAACTGAGTCCGATTGTCCGCATCGTCTCGCCGACCGCCGGCTCACTCGTCACGCGCGGCGAATCTCGCATCGGGGCGGGCAGCCCGAACGGGACGGCGTTTTTATTCAACGTCGAAGTCGTCACGCGCGATGCCGTTTCAGTTGTCGTCAAAGAAGCGACGCTCGCGCCGCCGGTTTTCGGCATCCGTCACGTTGACCGATTGGGCTGTCCAAACCCTGACGCTCCCGGTTTTTACGCTTTTGTCGACCAGGATTTCGTTACGCCGACCGGCACGATTATCCCGCGCAACACCAATCTGGCTTCGCTTTTCAATGTCGCCGGAACGGACGACACGCCGGGGCCCGGCGTAACCGTGTGGCTCGGCTGGCACGTTCTCGAATCGTTTTTGCCGCGCACCCGCGATTTTAATTTGACCGTCGCATTTGTTGACCAACAAGGACGCATCGGTTTTGACGAGGTGAAAAACATTCGCATCAGTAATCGCAAAGGCGCAACGTCGGGGCAAGCTCTGACTCCGGCTATCACTACTTTTCCGGGAGCGGCTGGCAAATTTACTTCCGAACTTTCCGGCGCGGCGGAACGCCCGAATCCGGTCACGACCGAAGGTTTCGGTTCGGGTTCGGTCAGCTACAACAAAACGACGGGGATTGCCACCGTCACCGTGAACTTTCAAAATCTGTCGAGCAACCAGACCATTGCGCACATCCACACGGCAACGCCCGACGCTGCTGGTCCGATCGTGTTCGATATTGACACCAGCGATACTCCGGCGACCACCAACACCGGAACCTTCGTCAAACAGTGGGCGATCGACGCGGCAAATTTGGACCGGCTGCAAAACGGCTTGCTGTATTTCAACGTCCACAGCACAGCGTTTCCGGCGGGCGAAGTTCGCGGACAAATTGTGCCGGTAGTCAATGAAACGCTCGCGCCGGAAGTCGGTGTCATAGCACCGCGTATCCCGACCGCAATTTCCCTTGGAACTCAGGACGCGACTTTAAACGCGACGAACGGCTCGCTCTTTTTTATTCAAGTCAGCGCGGCTGACCGCGCGGGCACCGGAATCGCCGTCAACGAAACCGGGATTCGCGACGGCAACACTTTGCCGGTCGGTTTGATTTTCGACCCGGCGCAAATCGGAGCAATAGGCTCGAACCGCAGCTTTCCCGGCTTGTATGTTTCCTTCGACGTCGATTTGCGGCAGCCGAATGGCAACATCGTTAAAGCCGGACAAAATCTTGCGCCGCTGTTCGACATCGCGGGAAGCGAGCTTGACGATTCGCGCGGCACGGTTCGCGTGACGGCGGATTGGGTAGTCGGCGGAGCGTTGGTTTTGCCAGACGGCAAACGCTCAATTACCATCACCACCCGCGTCACCGACAACGCCGGAAAAACGGGCGAAACAAAAAACATTGTTTCGGTAAGCAATGTTTCAAGCGGCCAAAACCTGACCGCCAATCCTTAAAAAACAAGGCCAAAATCCGGGAAACGCCGCTGAAGATTTTATGCTCGCCGCTTAAATGACAGGCGTAAATTCTTCGGCGGCGATTCTCATTTTCAAATCAAAATTCGAGAGTCGAGAATAATTGCCTCTATTGTATTATCAGTACGATAGGCCTCAAAAAATAGCCCATGAGGGAACAAATCTACTGAGCTTTCCAAGCGAATGTGGGAAGTTTGTCGATTCTGTCGGGGTTTTTGCCGTTACATATGCGAAGTCGGATGGAATAAATTGAGTTATCAAGGACATTTATAGTTAGTTTAAAGAGTCAGAATCAAAAGAATCACAGAATCTATTATTGTTGAATATTAGGAATTGTAAACGGGTTACCCGCGGATGCCTGGTTGCCGGTCTTCGCGTTACTGCAGCCAGGCATCCTAGCGATCGGCGAGCGACCGTTCTAGTTGTTAATAGCAGATAAATCTAATATATGAGTTGGCAGTCTTTACAGGATTGGTTTTTTAGCCTTGGTGAGAATTACGGCGTCAATCCGTTGATTTTCGGAGCGATCTACGTCGGAGCTGTACCTTTTTTCTCCATCTGCATCGGTTGGCTGATACGCAACTATCGTAAGGGAAAGTCGATCTTGCTCCCGGCTTTTCTCGCTATGTGCTTTTTTGTCTCGGCCTATGTTTATCTGATCTTCGCCGGCAAGAATGTTCCGCTATGGGTTTACGGATTTTTAGTGGCGATGATAGCATTCGGTGCGTGGTCGACTATCAGGAAAATTCGGCGACGCGTAAAAGATGTTGAAAGCCCAACGATGGACACCGAGGCTCCGAAATAATAAATGAACGAAGTCTACGACCTAATCGTCATCGGCGGTGGTTCAGCCGGGCTTGTTGCGGCGGGCGGCTCCGCTTTGCTGGGAGCGCGCGTTGCGTTGATCGAGAAAACCGCGCTTGGCGGCGACTGCCTGTACACGGGATGTGTGCCGTCCAAGGCGCTCATCAAGTCGGCGCGGTTCGCTCATCAGATGAAGCACGCGGGGACATACGGCTTCAAAGCAGTCGAACCGGCCTTTTCGGAGGACTCTTTTGCGTCGATAACCGGACGTGTTCAGAACATCATCAAGATCGTCGAACAGCATGACGCTCCCGAAGTTTTTGAAAAGATGGGAGTTGCGGTCATCTTCGGCACGCCGCGTTTTTTGAATGCGAACGCGGTTGAGGTCGAACTGAAAGAGAACGGCGAAAAGCGTGTGATGAGAGCAAAACGCTTTTGCATTTCGACCGGTTCGCACCCTTTTGTACCAGAAATGGAGGGCCTCGCCGAAACTGGATTTATTACGAACGAAACAGTTTTTCATCTGGCCGAGCTGCCCGGACGTCTCGTCGTCCTCGGCGGCGGAGCCATCGGCATCGAGATGGGGCAGTCGTTCGCGAGATTCGGTTCAAAGGTAACTATCGTCGAGACGGGCGACCGCATATTATCAAAGGAAGACAAAGAGGTTTCCGAATTCATGCAGACCATACTCGTGAAAGAAGGAATCGAGATACTCACAAATCACAAAGCGGTCGCCGCCAGTAAAACTGATAACGGCGCAAAGGTGGTGACGGTCGAATCGGACGGCGAAATCCGGGAGATCGAAGCGGATGAGATCAAGGTATCTGTCGGCCGCCGGCCTAATCTTGAAGGTGTTGGGCTGGAGAAAACAGGCGTCGAGTTCGACATCAAACGGATCAATACCGATGAATATCTGCAGACGTCGGTAAAACATATATTAGCGGCCGGCGATGTGACGGCCCATTTTCAGTTCACTCACATGGCCGATTATGAAGCTCAGGTTGTCATTCATAATGTTTTTGTACCCTGGCCGTTTAAGAAAAAGACGGATTTCCGCGTTGTGCCCTGGGCGACCTTTACCGATCCCGAGGTTAGCGGTGTCGGAATGACGGAGGCGGAAGCCCTGAAGGAGTTTGGCGAGGGCATAAAAATTTACAAGGCTGCTTTCGAGGATAACGACCGGGCACAGTCCGAAAGTTCGACCGAAGGTTTCGCGAAGGTCGTTACTCATAAAAAGGTGACTATTGGTGCTACACTCGTCGGCTCTCATGCGGGTGAGTTGATCCATGAATTTGTCTGGGCCGTGAAGCAGCGTATGAAGATCGGCGACCTGAACAAAATAATCCGCGTCTAACCGACGCTCGCGAAAATCACGCAGGCCGTCAGCACTGAGGCGACAATTGAAGATCTGCGTTCGCCGTTTGTACAGAAGTGGTTTAAACGCTATCTAAAGATATGGCGCTAGAACCGGGGATCCTGATAATGACCAAGGTGCCGCAGCCGGGCATAGTAAAAACGCGGCTGCGGCCTTTTCTTTCTGACGATCAGTGCGCGGAACTGTCGGAGTGTTTTCTCGCGGATACGGTCGCAAAGGCATTGCGTGTAACGCCCAATGTTATCGTCGCATATTCGGCAATCGGCGATGGCAGCGCGATTTTTGACCTCTTGCCGGATTCGACGATCTGCATCGGACAGCACGGCACTGACCTTGGCGAGAGGCTGGTGAACGCGATAGACTTCGCCGAATCAAACGGCTGCGGCCCGATCATTGTCATCGTAACCGATAGTCCGACAATGCCGCCGGAACTATTGGAGACCGCGTTACTTCGAATCGAAGAACCTGCGACAGAGCTTATTCTGGGTAGTACTGAAGACGGCGGATATTACCTTATCGGTGTAAAACAAAATATTCCCCGGATCTTTCAGGAAATCCCGTGGAGTTCGGACAGGGTTTACCGGGCTACTCTTCAGCGGGCGAACGAGGCGGGAATGACTGGAATCGTTGAATTGCCGACGTGGTACGATGTCGACGAACCAGACGATCTTCGCCGACTTTTTGCTGAGGCCGACGAAAATGTCTATGCTCTATCGACATCGCCTGAAACATTCCGCTGGATCCGTGCGAACCGAAAATTATTCGCTTGATTTTATCGCAACGGGTTGCCGCCTTATCGGGTGGTACGACCGCGCCAGACGAAAAGG
>JANMSP010000490.1:0-10210 GCA_031389475.1 Pyrinomonadaceae bacterium | reverse complement strand
GCTTTCCCGATTGAATGAGCAATGTCTCATCCTCATCAAGGTTCTTTAATGATTCCAAAATCGCATCGAACGCTTCCCAACTACGGGCCGCTTTCCCGCGTCCGCCGTACACGATCAAATTATCCGGATCAAATGCCACTTCCGGATCGAGATTGTTCTGGATCATCCGGTACGCGGCTTCGATCAGCCAGTTTTTGCATGTCAATTCAGTGCCGGTTGGAGCCTTTACTATTCGTTTCATAGGTTTGCAAGTATGATAGACGAAACAAGCATTGGTAAAAAGCCGTACCAAAGGTTTAGTTTAGCTCTGCAGGAATACTATGTTAGAATTTCTGGAATTCTGACCCGGAAGGTAATAAATATGAAAGTTTTGAAGACGTTGTCAATATGTTGTGTCTGTGTCGTTTTATTTGCCATGACATCGTTTGCCCAAGCCGAAGTTAAGCCCATCAAACCGTCATTTGACGCCGCTCTCGCCAAAAAGGTCGGTGCTGACAAATACGGGATGAAAACCTATGTACTTGCGATTCTCAAAACAGGGCCTAAAACCTTTACAGAGGCAGAGAGCAAGGAGCTTTTCAAAAGCCACATGGCAAATATGAACCGCCTCGCGGCCGAGGGCAAACTGACCGTCGCCGGGCCATTCTCCAAAAATGACAAGGGTTTCCGCGGGTTGTTTATTTTAAATGTTACCACGGTCGAGGAAGCTAAGAAGCTTACTGATACGGATCCAGTTGTAAGATCAGGGATGATGGTGGTCGATCACATCGTCTGGTACAGTTCCGCAGCTCTAATGGAAACCAACAGCATCCATGAAAAAATTGCCGAAGTTGAGATGTAAAAAATTCACTCGATGAAAGCAGACTTAATTATTCACAACGCCGGACAGCTTATAACGTGCTCATCCGGCGGCAAGCCAAAGCGCGGAAATGAAATGACCGATGTCGGCATGGTCGAGGACGGATCGGTCGCAGTTTCCGGCGGGAAGATAGTCGGTGTAGGCAAATCGCAGGATATTTCCCGTAGGTTTGAAGCCGATTCAATCTTCGACGCCAAAGGGAATGTCGTCACGCCCGGTTTTGTCGATTGCCATACGCACATCGCTTATGCGGGTGACCGGCTCAATGAATTCGAATTGAAGATCAAGGGTGCCGATTACCTGGAAATTCTCGCAAATGGCGGCGGGATAATTTCGACGGTCGAACAAACGCGTGAAGCCGATTTGGACGAATTGATTAAGCAGAGCCTGAAGCGTCTGGATAAAATGCTCGCCTGCGGCACGACGACGGCTGAGATCAAAACCGGTTACGGCCTGGACACAGCGACCGAGATGAAGATGCTCGCGGCAATCGCGGAACTTGATAAAATTCACGCTATAGATATCGTGCCGACCTTTTTAGCGGCACATGCGGTTCCGCCGGAGTTTAATGATAACGCGGAAGCCTATGTGGATTTGATCTGCGGCGAAATGCTGCCGATGGCCTGGGATTGGTATGTCGCATCCCATTTCTTCGGGAAAAAGACGCCGTTTTACGCGGATATATTCTGCGAGAAAAATGCTTTCAACCTCGATCAGTCGGAACGAATTTTAAAGACCGCAAAGGCTCTCTGGTTCGGCATCAAAGCCCATGTCGATGAATTCACGAATATGGGCGGCAGCCGTTTGGGAATTGAGATGGAGGCGGTTTCAATCGATCACTTAGACATGATCTCGGACGACGAGATACGGCTGCTGGCGAAATCAGACACTATCGGGATCGTTACGCCGACCGTCAATTTTAATTTTGGCAGTACCGAATTCGCCGATGCAAGAAAGTTGATCGATGCCGGCTGCGCGATTGCCGTTTCAACCGATTTCAATCCAGGCTCGGCCCCTTGCCCGTCGCTCCCGAACGCGATGGCGATAGCCTGCCGGTATCAAAAGGTCTTGCCTGCCGAAGCGATGAACGCGGCAACAATAAACGCTGCTTTTGCAATCGGCCTCGGCGACCGCACAGGCTCGATTGAAATCGGAAAACAGGCGGATATTTTGATATTCGATACTGAAGATTACAGGCAGATAATGTACGAGTTCGGCGGTAATCAGGTCGTAAAAGTATTTAAACAAGGTAAGGCAATCTAAATGACTAAAACTGTTTTTTTATTAGTCTTTGTTGGATTAACGTCCTGCTCTTTTCTCCCGTCGTCAAGCCCATTGACGCAAACCGTAAATTCCTCATCGGCCAATCAACCTAGCAGCGGAGTAGATGAAGATACCCAAGGCGAAATAATAGGATTGATTCTCAAAGACATTAGCATTGAGGATCACGCGGTAACTAAAGACGGTCGAGTTTACCTTAGTATCACGGACTCACTATTTAAGAAGCTCCCAAAAAGTATTAACGGGGTCAAGCTAGAACTACTTAAAGGTATTCCTCCCGACGGGAAACTGAAAGTTGCTTATTTGACCTTTTCAGGTTGGTCCATCGTGACGGATAAAATTTCGGTAACGAATATTGCGCATTTTTACGGCGGCAATGAGGGTGGCTGCAATCTCAAATTTGTCAGAGTTGACACTAGGTGGACTGAGCAGAAACGTGAGTGTTTTGCATCAGCAAGTTAATGATTACAGAGATAATTCTTGATGGCGAAAGCCTCACATTCGAACAGGTGCTCGCCGTCGCTAATGGCAACCCTGACGAGCTGCGCGTAATCCTGGCGGATAATGCAAAGGATAAGGTCAATGCGTGTGCGCGGGCGGTCGATACACTGCTGGAACGCGGCGAGATCGCTTACGGTATTACAACCGGTTTCGGAGCGTTTAAAGACAAAATTATCAGCCGTGAAGAGGTGGAGCTGCTTCAGCGGAACATAGTTGTCAGCCATGCGGTCGGTGTCGGGAAACCTTTTAATACGCCCACCGTTCGGGCGATAATGCTGATTCGTGCAAACACGCTGGCACGCGGTTATTCGGGAATACGGCTCGCGACGCTGGAATTGATCATGGAATGTTTGAATCGCGGAATCCATCCGATCATTCCCGAAAAGGGAAGTTTAGGTGCAAGCGGAGATCTCGCGCCACTTGCCCATTTTGCTTGCGTTTTGATCGGTGAAGGAAAGGCGGAATTTGGCGGGGAAATTATTAGCGGAGCCGAAGCTCTGGACAAGGCAGGCTTAACTCCAATCGTTCTCGCGGCAAAGGAAGGCCTTGCGCTGACAAATGGTACGACTGTAATGACCGCTGTCGGTTTGCTCGAAACTTGCCGGGCGATGCGGCTTGCAGAACTGGCGGATGTTGCCGGATGCTTAACCCTCGAAGCTTTGCACGGAACGATCTCCGCATTCGATGAACGTATCCACGCACTTCGGCCGCATCCGCGCCAGATTGAATGTGCCCGGAACCTGCGCGAAATTCTTAGCGAAAGTGGTTTCGTCCGCGATTTCGATCCGTCGAATGTGCAGGACGCGTACACGCTCCGCTGCATGCCGCAGGTCCACGGTGCCTGCCGCGACGCTGTTGCTTATGCCGAATGGCTGATAAAGCTTGAGCTTAACGCGGTAACGGATAATCCGCTGATCTTTGTGTCAGAACCGGGAGCGATAGCTACTGGGTTCTCTTCCCCGGCGACTAGGAACCCAGTCGCTATCGCTCCCGGTTCCGACAAGATCGAAGTTATTTCCGGCGGCAATTTTCATGGCGAGCCGCTCGCCCTCGCATTCGATTACTTAGCCATCGCCCTTTCCGAACTCGGCAATATTTCCGAGCGGCGCATTATGCGACTGACCGACGAATCGTCCAACGAGCATGTGCTGCCAGCATTCCTGACCGAAAACGGCGGATTGAACTCAGGTTTCATGATCGTGCAATACACCGCGGCGTCGCTGTGCACGGAGAATAAAATTCTCTCGCATCCGGCAAGCGTGGACACTATTCCGAGTTCCGCGAATGTCGAGGACCATGTTTCGATGGGAGCAACCGCCGCAGTGAAACTCCGTCAGGTTGCCGAAAATCTCGAAATAATACTTTCGCTCGAACTTTTCTGCGCCGCTCAGGGCATAGAATTTCGAAAAAAGGTTTTAGGTGCCAACACACTTCTCGGAAAGGAAACTCGCAACATTTACAAAGCCATCCGCGAACGCATTCCGTTCATCGAAAAGGACGAGTATATGAAGGTTCACATGGACTCGGTGCATGAAATTGTAAAGAATCTGTCCTGCAAATCTTCCTAGAACAACGAGCGCCCATCTAATTGATTAATGAAACCTCTTAAAATATCGCTATTATTATCTATTCTCCTGTTCGCGACTCTATCCGCCTTGGCGCAGAAAGAAAACCGCTCGAAGGATTTTACCGATGTCGTAAAAAAACGCCTGTCACATATAAAGGTGAGAGATATATCCGGACGGGAAGGAAAAAAATTACGCCTCGAGGACGTTTGCCCGATCGAGAAGAACTTGGTGGCAAAGCGCGTCTTCGCCGAATACGGAGCTGTTTTCGTAAGCGCCGACCGTGTTACATTTCCAGCAAAATGCGTTTTCGAAAACGAATCCGAAGTGCAAATATTCCAAAGCGGCCTGGGTACTAAAATCGCGAATCTGAATGGCGTGACAATTGAGCTGCAATCCGCTGCGATGGATGCCCTTGTCAAAGCCCGAAAGGAAGCGGAAGAAAAAAATCTTCGTATTGTACCGCGTGGAGGCTCATCCGCCGGTAAACGTTCTTACGCCGACACGGCCCGAATATGGAAATCGCGTTTCGATCCGGCATTGATCTATTGGGGAAAGCTTGGGAAGATTACGTTAAAGGATGCTGAAGTGGCCCGTCAAATGACGACTCAAAAACAGGTCGAACAGGTGATCGAATGGGAATCACGCGGATACTATTTTGCTACTGATTTTTCCCGCACTATCTTTTCATCGGTCGCCGCACCGGGAACATCCCAGCATTTATCGGGACTTGCCTTCGACGTGGTACAATTTGGTATTCCGACGGTGCGGGCAATCCTTAATAAACACGGCTGGTATCAAACCGTCGCAAATGACACGCCGCATTTTACTTTTTTGGGTCTGGACGAAAGCGAATTGCCGGAACATGGCTTAAAACTCTTAGAGCTCGACGGGTACAGATTCTGGGTGCCAAACATTCCGTCAAGGTTGGGAAAATGATTAATAGATTTGCCCGCGAATAAGGCGAATCGGCGCTAAAAAAAGATAAATTTCTTTATTCGCGCCGATTCGCGTTATTCGTGGGCAATACTCTTTAAATCTACATTTTCATCCCAACCGCCGCAGGATAGCCTTTGCCTTTTAATTCCGGCAGTTCGAAGGAGACTTCCTTCTTACCTTTAATGTTCCTTGTCACTTTTCCGTCGCCGCCAGCATTCGAATTAGACTTTGAATTCGAATTTGCAGCAGTATTGGCCTCGACCGGATCACCTTGTGCGTCGTAGGCCATCTGTTCTAATCCCGCCAGAATTTTCTCCTGCTGTGCCGGATCGAGACTGTCGAAGGAAAGGCCGAACGCCTGCAAAACCCGCTGCAGATTCTCTTCCGTATTAGTATTTCGTTCGTAAACGTCACGGTAAATCTTTAACACTCCGTTTTCAACGGTAATCGTTTCATACCGCAATTCGACGGGAACGGCGTTCGCGAGTTTAACGTCCTTCGTTTCGGTCTTTGCCTTTTCGTAGCCTTTAATATCCGCAAGGGAGATATTCTGGCCGGAAATTGCCGCAAGTTCAAAGGCGAAATCCTGTACTTGCGGGCTGGTCAACCCGACGCATCCATGCGACGCAAACGTTCCCAATCGTGCCGGAGCTTTTCCGCCATGGATCAATGACGGCAAACCGATCGGTATCTTGATCGGGCCGAGCGGATTATCCTTACTTCCGGCCTCGACCTTTTTCCCTGGCTGTACATTACCCTTCACCCAAGGCTCATCGGGCGGTGTCCAGGTTGGATTGAAAATTATGCTGGTGGCTTTTCGAAGACCTTGAGGAAGCGGGAATTCTGGATATCCGATGCCGATCTTGTACGATTTATGAAGCTTTCCTTCCTTAAAAATATCCATCCGGTAAGCCGGAGCATTTACGACTATTCTCGTATCGGTCGGGACCGAACTGGGTGAACTCGCGGTTGAGCCGCCTTCATCCTGTCCATTCCACCTCTTTTGAATCATTGATATAAATTTCGAGGTTTTGTCAGCCCCAAGCACTTCTTCGATCTTTTTCTTTGCATCTTCGGTAGCTGATTTTGTCGATCTAACATCGTCTTCGATACCGTCATCGTTCAACTGCAAAACCGCATTCCGCGACATATCCCTTAATCTTTGTATTTCCTGATCAGTTATTTGCAGGCTCGATTTTGCTTCGTTAGCGAACGCTTCATCTGCGAACATCGCGTCCAAAACAGGCAGTGTTACCGGTACTGATGCCGCAGATTCATTGGTTTCCGGCATTGCAGGCGAGGCATTAGCGACCGGTTGAGTGTTAATCGCCTGATTCCCGGAAGGCTGATTTGTATTCGCATTTTGCGGCGGAGTGCATCCAATCGCGGCTGTAATAAAGAGTAACAGTAGAAAAGTTTTCGCATCGTGCGATGTTGCAATATAATCGATCATTAATCCTGGACTCCGTTATTGTCTGAATTTAGTACGTCGTTCAACGCACGTGCAAAAACCGTACCTTTTATTCGGGCAGAGAGCCGGATTTGAGCAGCGGATATGGATTGATATATGTTCCCTCCCAATAACGTTTAGGATCGATCACGCGGGCGATCGAGAAATGTAAATGATAATTCCCGGCACCTGCGTTCCCCGAGTCGCCGACATAACCGATTATCTGTCCTTTTTCAACTGGCATTCCTTCGACAATTCCATCCGCCCGCTTTTGCAAATGAGCATAATAAATAACGAATTTGCCGTCGTCGGTGAGTTGGTAGATCGTAATTCCGCCGAGTTCACTATCGAAAAATCGCGCTAGTTTACCATCCACTGCTGCCAGCACCGGCGTACCGAGCGGGGCCATTATGTCAATGGCGTCATGGATTCGCCCGCCCGACCTGGAATCTGAAAATGCATCTGTGAGTTGATCGGCCCGAATGCCCGCGACGGGAATGAGCATGCCCGCACCCACGGCAGGCGAAACGCTTTGAACAGGATCAGTCACCTCATTCGGCTCGTAGAATATCGATGGAACCGGCAAGGGCGTGGGGATTTCTTTTGCTTGGGTAGGATCGATGACGGTTTCCGCCACTGATTGATTACCGAAGATTAGATTTCGCTCAATTATCCTTTCGCCTATAAAATAGATCGCTACAATATGCAAAACCACCAGGTAAGTGGCAATCGCAATGGGCTTTAATATCGGGCGGGCTTGTTCCATTGAGTGATTGTAAAGCGATTACGGATTATGGACAAGAAATGTGAGATATTGTTCTGAGTTCAAACCAGTTTGTTTCTTCCCTAACCGGATGACTGAAGTTTGAAATAGGTAGTGTTGACATTTTATAAAGTGGAGCTAATGCCCAGACTTCGTTTTTCTCATTCTTTCTTCTTTCGTGTGATTCGTGGATAACGGTTTTAAGAATTTGTCCACGAACTACACGAAAGAAGAAAAATAAAATCGGAAACCACTGATTGGCCACCCGGTATTCGAAATGACAACACTACCTAGAACTCATAGGAAAGATAGAAAAGTTGTGGATAAACCATTTCTCAGCAATCTACCGCCATCACTGAATTTCAACAACATTGTCGAGCATCGGCTCTTGAAGGAATACGGAGCAGTTTTCGTCTCTAAAGGCGGCACGATTGTGCCTAAAACTATCGTTTTCAAGAATGAATCCGAAGTGTCCGCCTTCCAATCGACGCTTCAAACTGCAGCAGAAGAAATTGGCGGCCATCTAATTGAACTGCAAAAACCGGCGATGGCCGCACTAAAGAACGCGGGTATCGAAGCAGCGGCAAAATATCTGACGATCACGCCGCGCGGAGAAGATGCCGCCCGGCGAAGCTATGCAGAAACCGTAGAACTCTGGTCAAGCCGCGTCCAGCCTGGCTTGAAACATTGGGTTGATAAGGGAAAGATAACATCGTCAACTGCAGAACGCATCGAACGCCTCTCGCCTTTCGAACAGGTTGCCGAAATTCTTGAATTGGAAGAAAACGGCATCTTCTTTTCGAAAGATCTTTCCAAATCAATAATTTATTCCGTCGCGCCGCCCGGGACGTCGCAACATTTATCCCTATTGGCCTTTGACGCCGCTGAACACGGTGACGAAATGGTCCGCGAGATCCTCGCCAATAACTGCTGGTTTCAAACCGTTATTTCAGACCTTCCGCATTTTACTTTTCTCGGGATCAAGGAGAAGGAATTGAGTAATCACGGACTAGAACTTATTGTCGATAACGGCCGGAGATTTTGGGTTCCAGCTATCTGACGGAACTCATGCCGCCGTCCACATGAAAGATCTGCCCCGTGATCCATCCAGACTTTTCCGACAATAAAAATTCCGCCATCGAAGCAATGTCGTCAGCCGTGCCGATCTTTTTCAGCGGATGCCGCGCCGCCGATGCTTCGCGTTTTTCGGGTGTGTTCAGCAGCTTTTCCGCAAGCGGTGTGTCGGTCAGCGAAGGAGCGATGCAGTTCACGCGAATTGTTGGAGCCAGTTCCGCCGCCAGCGCTCTGGTCAGGCCCTCGACCGCTCCTTTGGCCGCCGAAACCGATGCGTGAAAGCCCATGCCCATCTGCACCGCGACCGTGCTGAACAATACTATCGAAGGATCGGAGCCCTGCCTCAAATTCGGCAGCAACGCCCTGATCGCCCGTACAGCACCGAGTAGATTAATGTTGAGATCAGCCAAAAAATCTTCGTCCGTCAGGCGATGAAACGGCTTCAGATTGATAGTCCCCGGACAATAAACAAGGCCATCGACCACTTCCGTCATTTCAGGAAATTGGACGTCGCCGGTAACATCAAAAGCCTGGAAGTCCACGTTAGAAACCCCTTCTAACTCGCCAATGCTCCGGCTTAAAGCCGTTGTATCGTGTCCTTCGTCCGACAAATTCCGAGCGATCGCGTGTCCGATCCCTTTACTTGCTCCAACAATTACATATCGTCTTTTCATTTGTTTCTACCATTTTGATTGTCGAGTGTTTCCAAATAAGTTTCAGCTGTCGTGATCAGCCTCGCACGCTTTTCTGATGGCATCTTATCGAAACTTCGAACGAGCATGCCGAGACGCGGGTTTTGCGAAAAGAAGCCGCGGTTCTTGTCCATAAACCGCCAAAATAAAGCGTCCCAAATATCCGCCCATTCGCCCTTTTTATAATCGCTCATCTTGATAATATAATTACTGCCGCTGATATACGGTTTTGTCGTGATCAGCCCGCCGTCGGCAAATTGGCTCATGGCGTAAACGTTTGGAACCATCACCCAGTCATAAGCGTCGATGAACAGTTCCATAAACCATTTGTACACATCGTCAGGGTCGATTTCGCACAGGAGCATAAAATTTCCGGCTATCATCAGCCTTTCGATGTGGTGCAAATATCCGGTGCGAAGAACTTTGCGGATTACATCGTCGAACGGTTCGATTCCGGTAGTGCCGTCATAGAACGAGGCTGGAATTTTGCGGGTAAATTTCCAGTAATTGGCCGTCCGTTGTTTTGCTCCCTCGCGTTCGTAAACAGCCTTCATAAACTCGCGCCACCCGATAATTTGGCGGATAAATCCTTCGAGACTATTTAGCGGAATGTCGTATTCATCGCCTGCTACCAAGGCGGCGGTCAGAACCTGTTCCGGTGTCAACAGGCCGGTGTTCAGATAGGGTGTTAATTGACTGTGAAAAAGGATCGACTCCTGCTTTAAGATCGCGTCCTCGTAATCGCCGAACTTTTCGAAACGAACCGCAAAAAACTGCTTCATCCACTTCTCAGCGTCCTCGTGGGTAGTTCGCGGTCGTCCCGCTGGTCAGTTGGTACGTCCGCGAGTTCAGGACCGCGCGGATCAGCTTCTTCAGGTCGTACTTCTCCTTCACGAACTCGGCCGACAGCGCCTTCCACAGGGCCGGGTTGCTCGGCGGGTTGGTGGCGCGCAGGTCATCGACCGGCTCCACCAGCCCGACGCCGAGGAAGTGCTTCCACACGCGGTTCACCATCGCCCCGCTGAACTGCCCGTTCGCCGGGTTCACGACCCACTCGGCCAGCTTCGCCCGCGGGTCGTCCTGGGT
>JANMSP010000475.1:0-8004 GCA_031389475.1 Pyrinomonadaceae bacterium | reverse complement strand
GGCCCAGTTCGAGACTGTTATATATGGAATCCGATATAAAATTAAGGAACTTTTGGTGGGAAGTGATCGTTAGAGCTTATAAGCAAAACGCGAACTTTCCGGAATAATTTTTGCACAATGCGAATGTTCGCAAAATCTCATTTCAAGTGCGTCTTACATACGGCATACGGATTGCAAAGTAATTCAGCAGGGAATAGTTTTCATACATACACAAATAAATAGTCAGGGGTAAATTCTAACAAGGAGGCATACACAATGAACGAAAAGCTCAAAATCAAAGTTATCAAGAAAGACGAGATAAAGGCACCGGCACCATCGTTTGAGGTTCAGAACCGAACTAAACGTGAGGCGGCCCGAGACGTCGTTTCGACAGTTTCAAATTGGGTGACGGATTTTCAGATCCGTAAACGCGATGAGACTAAAGCAGCTATCGAAAAATTTCTAACGCCGAATCCTCGGCCAAGCGAATCGTAGGCATTTGATACGATTGGATTGTATAGAACTTTAGAAGTTCCGTTTTCATACCACAAATTATAGAGTTCCGACGACGGTTTAAATTAGGCCGTCTTTTTTTTCGTCCGCAAATAATTCCTGCTCACACCGTCCGACAGTTGTCACATATTTAATTTCGCTGTTATGCTTGTCGCAATCAAGTTTAGAAGTTCGCCAAAATATGAAGGATAAGGTTGTCGTAGTTACGGGTGCCAGCAGCGGTATCGGGCGGGCTTGCGCGTTGATTTTTGCTGGTAGTGGAGCGAAGGTAATCGCTGTCGGCCGCAACGATAACGATCTCGGGACGTTGATGGATGAGGCTCGCGACTCGAATGGGTCGGTGAAAATCCATCTGGCGGATATTACGGAAACCTCGCAGGTTGACCGGCTCGTGTCGGAAACCGTTCAGCATTTCGGTCAAATAGACGTGCTGGTCAATTCCGCCGGAATAATTAAAAACGGCTCGATCGAGGACACGACGCTTTTCGATTGGGATAAGATGATGAACATCAATCTTCGGTCCGCTTTTTACCTGATGCAGAAATGCATTCCGCATCTCGAGGCGACGAAGGGAAATATCGTTAATGTTTCGAGCGTTACCGGTCTTCGGGCTTTCCCGAATGTGCTCGCGTACTGTGTTTCCAAAGCCGCAACCGATCAGTTAACGCGGTGCTCCGCCTTGGAATTGGCGCCAAAGGGAATAAGGGTGAACGCCGTAAATCCCGGCGTCGTAATCACAAATCTCCATAAACGCGGCGGAATGAGCGAAGAGAAATACGAAAGCTTTATCGAGAACGCGAAAAACACGCATCCGATCGGCCGGGCCGGAACGCCGGAAGAAGTTGCCGAGCTTATAGCTTACCTAGCTTCGGAAAAGGCTGGTTGGATAACCGGGGCGACTTACGAAATAGACGGCGGAAGAGCTCAGACCTGCGCCCGTTGAACAAACAAAGTGAAACTTCAACTGCTGCCAAGTACATTCGAAGAAAACGGTGCCGCGTCGCCGAGGCAGCATTTGACCTGTTTTGTTGTCGATGATTGTGTAGCTTTTGACGCGGGGAGCCTGGCAATGGCTTCAAGTCCGTTGCAAAAGCAGCGAATTCGCGACATTGTTTTGAGTCACGCACATCTTGATCACATCGCTGGCCTGCCCTTGTTTTTGGACGATCTATTTTCCTCTTTGTCCGAGCCCGTTCGAATTCATGCCCAAGCTGAAGTGATAGAAGTTCTGGAACGCGATATTTTTAACTGGTCGGTTTACCCGCGTTTCTCGGAGCTATCAAACGGGCAGGGAGCCGTGATGGAATATCGCAGTTTTCTACCGGGAACAGAATTTAATGTTCGGCATCTTTCCGTACAACCGCTGAGCGTAAATCACAGCGTCCCGAGCACCGGCTTCATAGTTTCCGATCATTCGGCGAAAATTGTCCTAACGGGCGACACGGCGGAGATGAATGGATTCTGGGATTTAATAAACGAGATCGACGATCTTTCGGCTGTTCTTATAGAATGCGCTTTTCCGGACGAACTCGGAGAGCTTGCCCGAATGTCTCACCACCTAACACCGTCGGGCTTAGAAATGGAACTCGCAAAATTCCGAAAACAGGATTGCCCGGTTTATGTCGTGAATGTGAAGCCGGCATATTATGAGACTACGGCGTCACAGATAAACGCGCTTGGAATCGACAATTTGCGGCTGCTCGATGTCGGACGTACTTATGAATGGTAGTGTCATTTTGGCGCGCCGCGTAAAAAGTTCAGCGGTTCGAAGGCGCCTTCGCGATGCTCGCCTGTAAAATCGTGCAGGATCACGCGGCCGTTCGCACGGACGGTTTTAATTCGAAAAGTCCTTTTTTCACGGTCGAAGCCGGGCATTATCTCCGCTCTGAATGTGACCAGCATTTCCGGTCTTGCCCAAACACTTTCCGTTCTCGGCTTTTCAGGCGTCTTTTTTTTTCTAAAAATCGGCATCGGTATTCTTTGAGTCTATTTTCTTTTTGTGTTTGATCTTGCGCTGCGACGGATGGATCTTTTCTTCGGGCTTATCGCTACCGAATTTCTGGCTGGGCGGAGCCGTTGGTTTTCTGATCGAATCGAAAACCGGGCGTTCATCTGCTTTTTTCTTTTTGCCGCTCATCGAGATAAATTATAACAGAACGTTTATAAGTACGATGATAGATTTGAGGTAGTGTCCTAATCCTATGGTGCCGCCGCAAATTTTGGGCTTGCTTCGTGTTCTCAGGCTTTGCTTAGCGTCCTTCGCGTATCCAGCGTGAAACCTCTTCTTCTCAAGCAAATCGAAGCCGCGATGAACGCAAAAAAAGAACAACACGGAATCATAATTAGCAAATTTGAGGTAGTGGGTCATATTGAAAATTGATGGTTTTTTCAAGACCGAGTCATAAAGGTTTCATCAGATTTATCGTGTATTTTTGCGGCATCTCGTGGTTCCAGCTCTGTCTCTAAGACTGGAACCTCGAAATAACACAAAAAGACACGAAACAAATCAGATCGGAATGTTCTCTGACAATTCAAATTGATGCACTAGCAGATTTGCCACGTTATTGACAAATTTACGCAATATATTCAATATGAAAGCACCCCAGGCGAATCGTTGGAAAAGTATTTTCACTTAAACTTTAATTTTCAGAATCAGACCATTCAAAATTGATGCAGCGGCAACGAGGAAAACTTTTCGATAGTCGAAGCCCGTTTTGGCTTCCGGCATCCAGCTATTATGTGTTATCGCTGGCAATGGCTGTCGGGCTTTTTTTTCTCATGTGGGGAATCCTTAACGAGGGAAAAGAGGAGACGCCGTGGATAATCGGGGCTGCCGGGGCGGGAATTGTTCTGACGGCGGCTATTGTTTTGCGCGAAGTGATCCTGCGCAACGCCCGAAATCGGTTTTTGGCCACGCAAAATCGGATGGACAAGAGTTTGCGCGGAGTTGCCAAACGAGTTGTGGAAGATCGAAACCCGGCGAAATTAACGCTGGAGAGAAATGCTGCGATACTGTCGGAAATTCGGAAAAAGTCTGCGGCGGCAAAAGTTTTAGGAAAATTTTCCGCCGGTCATATGGAAGTATTCCAGCTATGCGAAGAGTACATGGCAGCGGCGACCGGTGAACTGCCGAATGTCGGTATAGGCTCGCCGCGTCTCGCAGCGTTGCGGAAAGGGACCGCTACCGCAGGCGAATATCACCGGTATCACCTCTTGCAGTGGGCCGAGATCGAGACACGAACTCTCACTCAGGAGGCCAATAACCGTGCTAAGATGAAGGAAAAGCTAGAAACGGCGCAGAAAGCGATCGGAGCTGTTGAATTCGGCTTGAAATATTATCCGGACGAAGTTAGCCTTTTGGATTCGCATAAAGTGCTTGCGGAGTTTGTTACTTCGATCAAAGTTTCGAGCACGGTCGAAAAAGCCGAACGTGCTTACTTTAAGGGAAATGTGAAGCAGGCGATAAATCTTTACCAGGACGCTTTATTTGATCTTTCCCGCGGCGACGGCGGCAAGGAAAGAGAGGTCGCCGCGGAAAGGATCGAATTCGAACTTAGCAGGATGCGCCAAATCGAAGAGAATAAATAAGTTAAACATCGGAGCCGGTTTTTAGTGTATTATATGTCAAATTAGGCGTACATAGATTATTACTAATGATCTCTCAAAAATGTCCCAAATGTCTCAGCACTCGGATTCGCCGCGGTTACCGGCCCACGAGGCTGTGGTTTAAGATTCTGTTCAGATACAATCTTCTTTGTGATTCATGTAACCTTGAATTTCGAGGATTCGCAGTTCCGTGGACCGTGACATCAAGATCGAGTAAAAGGCTTAAAAAAACGGATTCAGAGGAGAAAGCTAAATAGCCGCACGTCATTGCGCTCGGTATTCGGCGAAAACTTGTGGAGTATAAAAGTTTTTATTTTTCCTTGTTTCTCATTATTTTCGTTTTGTTTTGCAGTTTCAACGCTTTTCCTCAAATCCCTCCCGATTCACTGCCGCAGGATAGTACGGGTCGAATTCACTTTGGCGATCTTGTCGATGTGGACGTGATCGGCAGCTTTGAATTCGACTGGCGCGGGACATTAACGCCCGAAGGTTTTTTGGACGGATTCGACCGGATCGAGGATCCCGTGTATGCGCGTTGCCAAACCGAAGAGCAGCTTTCCAGCGCCATTACAGCCGAATTAGCTAAAACGCTGCGTGATCCGAAAGTTCAGGTGCGGATTCTCGATCGCTCTAACCGGGCTGCAGCTTATTTGGACGGAGCGGTGAAAATTCCTCATCGATTCCAGATAAAGCGTCCGATCAGGCTTAACGAACTGCTGATAATCTCCGGCGGCATCACGGATCAGGCGGGCGGCGAAATCAGTATTTTTCGGCCGCAAAACGTCAGATGTTCTTCAGTAGCTAAAGTCTCTCTTACGGGCGGAGAGAAAGCCGCTCCAGACAACGACCTTCAAACGACGCTCATCACAATTAAAGATCTACTGTCAGGAAAGCCCGAGGCAAATCCGCAGATATTTAGCGGCGACATCGTAACTGTTCTTGCTGCCGCACCGATATATCTGATCGGCGGAGTGAATGTTCCGAAGCAAATTTCTTCCCGTTCTCAGATCACATTAAGCCGGGCCGTCGCGAGTGCCGGCGGCGTGTCAAAGCAGGGAATCGAGGAACAAGTGACTATTTTCCGGCGTGAGGGCGGCGAGAGCCGGGTAATTATCGCTGACCTAAATAAGATCAAGGATAACAAGGCCGACGATCCTCTTTTGAAGGCCTTCGATATTATAGAGGTCGCTGAAAAGGGTCGGCAAAAAAGAAAGTTTCCGCCGCTCGTTGAAAACAGAGGTTATGTTTCCAGTGTTTTGTCGAAACTGCCGCTGCGAATTGTCGATTGATGCGTTTCCAATTTATAGAAATGCAATATTATCTATTGTTCAAATCCCGAAAATTTGTTTCAATAAGAGGTTACTTGTTTAGGTTCTTGTTTATCGTTCAATTATGGGAAATCAACGTAAATATAGTCGGCGGACAGTCGCACTTTTCTGGCTCGCTCTTCTTACGGTCATTATCGGCGTGCTTATCTATCTGGAACAGATAGCGGTTTTATATGTTCTGGCGACATTATCGCTGGTCGTACTTCTCTTGATTGTGGCGTTTGCAGACCTCGAGAAGGTCGATCGGCAAACGCTTGAGGGATTTGCGCAGGATACCGAATAATTTTAGCTAGTGGCAAAATCGTTCAAATTTCTGTTAACTGCACTTATGCTTTGGAGCATTTCCATCGCGTCCGTGCCGGGCAGTGTAGTTTCTAACGCTCCGCTTCCGGCAAATACCGTGTCGCGATGGAGGAGCGGCGCGATCAAGATAGCGGTTTCCGCTTCGCTTCTTACGCAAAATCCGAACATGAAGGCAGATAGTGGCGCCGCCGGAGCCGTCGCCCGCAGCCTTGCGACATGGGCGAAAGCTACCGATGTCACTTTTCAGGATAGTGTTTCCGATAAACAAAACGTCAGCCCGTCAGGAAATCAAGGCGACGGCATAAGCCTTATAACGATTGCGGCAACGCCGGAGAATCTGCTGCTTTTCTCAAAAAATCCACAGGAAACCGCGGCGACTACCCGCGTGTTCTTCGACCGCCGCGGTTTCATAACTGAAGCGGACATCGTTTTGAATCCTTACCAGCAATTCTCGACCGACGGAACATTCGGCACGTTCGATTTGCAGTCAACGCTGACACACGAGATCGGGCACCTTCTCGGGCTTAACCATTCGTCTATGTTATCCGCCACAATGCATGATAATTACGGCAAAAACGGCGTGCTCGGGTTGCAAAACTTCATTCCGCGAACACTTGCGGAAACGGATATCGCGGCGATTCGTGCAAAATACGGTTTCAAAGCCGACGAAATTGACGAGTGTTGCGGGTCAATTAGCGGCAAAATCACAGGACCGAACGGCCGTGCCGCAAAGGGCGTCCAGATTTGGGCGGAGAATGCCGAAACCGGGAAGCTTTCCGCTGAAACTTTCACGGAAGCCGACGGCGGCTTTAAATTCGATGGGCTTAAGAGCGGAGATTACAACATTTTTGCTCACCGGACGGTTGGTGCGAGCATCAGAATTCCCGCACAGGAAATCGGCAAAGCCTCGGTTGAAACCGGCGAAACGACCCTCGCCACAAGAAAACTTACTACGATCGCGTCGGATTTTCAGCTTCAGTATCTGGGTTTTAACGGCCAGCTTTCAGGCTTGGCGGTGCCGCTGAGTGTTGGTAGAACATACACGCTCTACGTTGGCGGCAAAAACTTCGATAAAGATTCGATTTCAATTTCGTTTAACACTCCCTTCCTGACCGTATCCCCTAAAACTACCGCGAATGTTGACTTCGGCGGCGAAATTTCCGCAGTCAGTTTCGAGATTCGTGTGGATCCGTGGACTCCCATAGGCGAGTACAATGTGATCGCGGAATCGGAAGGCACCGGGCGTGCCGTCATCATCGGCGGTATTGCCGTCCGTCGTTCAGCAAATCCGTTTAGCAACCTTACTCTTTCTTCCGAGTAGAAATATCAATAAAATTTGTCCTTGCAATCCGGTGCGTTTAATGCATAATCGTTTTGTTCACCTCCCCGGTGAACATCCGGCCACGAGGGGTGAGGACTTGTGGCCATCAGGGCGACGGAGTGGGAGACGTCGCCCTTTATATTTTAAAACACAGAGCGCGCGGACAAAGCTCTAAAATTGCCCCGTCTTTCGATAAGCATAAAGTTGTATTTAATGATGCGGAGGAGATGCCGAATCTTCTTGTCGGCTGTTGATTTGGTTCTGAGTTTAAGCTTCAGCTTGTCTTTGGCTTCAGGTGTAAGACAAGCTGAAGCTTGAACTCAAAACTTTCCGTTAAGAACGGCCGGATTTAATTCGAGATAGCACGAGCGGCAATAGACCGGGCGGCCTTGCGAAGGGTAAAAGGGAACGGTCGTCGTTTCGCCGCATTTGGCGCAAGCGACGGCAACTTCAATTCGCTGCCGAATGCCGGAAGCCTGAGCGTTTGCAATGGCGGCGATGCGGTCGTGTTTATCATGCTTGCATTACTTTCAGCGTTTAGGGGGTTTTTTGAGTTGTTTGTCGCGAAAGAAAACCTGTTCGCCGGCCGACCAGATAAAATCCTTCGTACAGTCGCCGCAAAGGATGGTTTTATCCTCAAACTCAGAGTGTTCTTCGACCGCAATCGTGTCGGTATTGATTGGAACTTCGGACATAACAGGAAACCCTCCTTGTTGGGTGAGAGGTTCACGAGCAGCGTGAAACTAGAAATCTCGATGGGAATCAGAAAAAATCACCAACCTGAAAACCGAAGCATCTATTGTTCGATAAAAGCTGCGTTCTATAGTAAATTCGAACTGAGAAATATACTTCTTAAAGAATGTCAGGGGACTGTAACAGGTCCAGTTTCGACCTTATAACTATTGAGTTTCGCTGTCAAGCTTCGCAACAGTGCCAAGCTGTAGTTCCGCGGCA
>JANMSP010000542.1:0-5833 GCA_031389475.1 Pyrinomonadaceae bacterium | reverse complement strand
ATATGGCAAAGATCAGTAAAGTAGTAAAAAACAACATGCGTAAGGCGACGGTCGTTCAATATGCCGAGCGCCGGGCAGACGCCAAGAAGATCATCAACAATCCGAAATCTTCGGTAGAAGAAGTGGATGCGGCGGTAGTCAAATTGCAGAAGATGCCGAGAAACGCAAGCCCGATCCGTGTTCGCAACCGGTGTTCGCAATCCGGACGATCACGTGGATATTTAAGAAAGTTTGGACTCTCGCGTATCGCATTGCGTGATCTGGCTTTGCAAGGGCAGATTCCAGGGGTTGTTAAATCGAGTTGGTAGTTTTTTAATTGTAGATTTTAGAAGTTGGGTTTTGCTTGGACAGAAGGCCCAAAACCATAAATCAATTAGCGGAGTTAATAAGAAATGACAGATCCAATAGCCGACATGCTCACGCGTATTCGCAATGCAATTGCGGCGAATCATCCTCGCGTGGATATTCCTGGTTCAAAACTGAAACTGGAAGTCGCAAGAATTTTCAAAGAAGAAGGCTACATCAACAATTTCAGCACGAAAGGTGAAGGTGTAAAATATGTAATTCGCGTGTTTTTGCGTTATGACGCCCGCGGTGCTTCTTCAATCACGCATTTATCCAGGGTTTCGCGTCCGGGCCGCCGCGTATATGTCGGCGCCGGAGAAATTCCGAGAGTTCTCGGCGGATACGGCATCAACATAGTTTCGACATCGAGAGGGTTGATGAGCGGAAAAAATGCCCGCAACGAGAATGTCGGCGGCGAAATTTTGGCAGAAGTATATTAAAGGATAAAGGATGAAGGATAAAGGATAAACAAGATAGCTGAATCGCCGAAAGGCTCTGATTCATTTTTTATTCTTCATCCTTTCCCCTTAACTAAGATTATGTCACGAGTAGGAAAAAAACCGATCACGATACCTTCGGGAGTTACGGTAACGATCAGCGATTCGCAATTGGAAGTGAAAGGGCCGAAAGGCACCTTGACCACACCGGTTCCGAGCGGAGTTAAATTCACGCAGGAAGACGGAACGCTTACGGCCGAACGGGCTAACGACGATATTGCTGCTTTTCACGGTCTCGCACGAGCTTTGGCAAATAACGCAGTCGTTGGCGTGACCGAAGGTTTCAAACGGGAAATGGATGTTGTCGGCGTCGGATATAAAGCCGATGTTCAGGGTAATAAGATCAACTTCGCTCTGGGATATTCGCACCCGATCGAATATGTTCTGCCCGCCGGAATCGACGCAAAGACGGAAAGAGTAGGTACCAAAACCTCGATCAACCAGTATCAATTGACGATCACGCTGACCGGGATCGACAAGCAACGGCTCGGACAGGTCGCGGCCGAATTGAACCGCTTGCGCAAACCCGATGCGTATAAAGGTAAGGGAATTCGTTACGCCGATAGATTGTATAAATTGAAACCGGGCAAAACGGGAAAATAGTTGGTAAATAGTAAATCGTTAATCGTAAATCGATAAGAAGTAAGTCTTCTCCTAAACGATTCACGATTTACGATTCACAATTGACGATTCTAAGATTATGGCACAGAAAAATAGAGCAGATATTCGCCGCGGGGTTCACAGCCGCATTCGGAAGAAAGTTCGCGGGTCGGAAACTCGGCCGCGTCTGGCGGTGTTTCGCAGCTTGAATCACATTTACGCGCAGTTGATCGACGACGACAGCGGCAAAACTTTGGCGGCCGCATCGACGGCTGAGAAGGCTTTGGCTGGAACGACCGGCGGAAATATTGCTGCCGCTGAAACCGTCGGCAAAGCTATTGCTGAAAGAGCATTAGCAGCGGGTGTCTCAAATGTGGTTTTCGATCGCGGCGGTTATGTTTATCACGGACGCGTTAAGGCGCTTCTCGATGCGACACGCACTGCCGGATTAAATAAAAACGAAACGGCGGAAAAGCCGTCCAAAGAAGAGAGTAATAATGAAAGCTAAACAGAGAATTTCTCCGAATGGATTACTGCTGAAGGATCAGCTTATCTCGATCAACCGCGTTACGAAGGTAGTGAAGGGCGGTAAGAATATGTCTTTCGCCGCGCTGGTTGTGATCGGAGACGAAGCCGGACATGTCGGTTTCGGAACCGGAAAAGCGAAGGAAGTGCCGAATGCTATCAAGAAAGCGGTCGAAGCAGCCAAGAATAATCTTATTCGTGTTCCGCTTATCGACGGGACATTGCCGCACGAACTGATCGGCGAATACGGAGCAGGACGCGTTTTGCTCAAGCCGGCTGCCGAAGGAACCGGAGTTATCGCTGGCGGAGCGGTCCGTGCAGTTCTCCAGTCGCTTGGAATTCATAATGTCCGAACGAAGATCCTCGGATCGCGGAACAACCACAATGTGGTCCGCGCGACATTTGACGGATTGTCGAGAATGAAGGATCCGCTCGATGTTGCAAGACTTCGCGGCAAACAAGTGGAAGAGTTGGTGGGTTAAGGAGTTCATAGCGTTTTTAGAGTTTAAGCATTCCCGATCCCTAACTCTACAAACCCTAAAAACTCCATGAACTCTAAAAACTCATAAAATTAAGATCATGGTAAAGAAAACAGAAACAACAGACGGCGGAACGATCAAGATTCAATATTACCGAAGCTCGATCGGTTATTCGAAAAAACAGAAAACCATCGTGAGAGCCTTGGGGATAACCAAGTTGAATCAGACGGTTGAACGGGGCGACACGCCTTCGATGCGCGGTATTGTAAATAAGGTTCCGCATCTTTTGAGAATAGTTGAATAGATGTCATTAGCTCGCGCGTGTCAGTAGCCCGCACGAAGTAAGGGCTCAACGGGAACCCTTACTTCGTGCGGGCTATTGACACCCAGGCTACTCTGACACGCAGGCTACTGACACGAGAGGAAAAGAAAATGGCATTAGGACTAAACAATTTACGGCCGGCAAAAGGCTCGACGCACAAGAAAAAAAGAGTTGGCCGCGGGCCAGGTTCGGGCTTAGGCAAAACTGCCGGCCGCGGTCATAAAGGACAGAAATCGCGATCGGGTTACAGCAGCCGTCCGGGATTTGAAGGTGGACAGATGCCGTTGCAGCGTCGTTTGCCGAAACGCGGATTTACCAATATCTTTAAGAAAGAATGGGTCGAGGTCAATCTGGCTAAGATCGAGGAGAGTTTCAATGTCGGCGAAGAAGTTACGCCGGAAATTCTTCATACTCGCGGCCTGGTCAAGAAAGCGAAGCACGATCTGGTGATCTTAGGCAATGGCGATATAACAAAGGCACTTAAGATCTCGGCGCATCGTTTTACAAAGACGGCTAAAGATAAGATCGAAGCAGCGGGCGGCGAAGCAACGCTGATCGTCAGACAACCCAGAGCGGAAGCATAAGGCAAGAGTAACGGCTTTAGCCGTGATTCTTACATTGCCATCTCGCTCTCAGTGGTCTGAATTCGAACGAAGATAACGCCTTAAGGCGTTACTCTTACGCGTTACTCTTACTAAGGAATTATATGGAGAAGTTTTTTTCCGCCGTCCAGAACATGTTCAAGATACCGGAGCTCCGCAAGCGTATTTTGTTTACGCTCGGGCTGCTGGCGGTATATCGATTGGGCGCCCATGTAACGGCTCCGGGAATCAATAAGGCGCGACTCGAACAGGTTTGGGGCGAGGTCGCGGGTACACTTCTCGGCGTGTTGGACCTTTTTTCGGGCGGTAATTTCCGCACAATTTCTGTTTTTGCCCTCGGTGTCACGCCTTATATTACGGCTTCCATTATCATGCAGCTAATGCCTGTGCTGTCGCCGGCTGTTAAGAAGATTCAGGAAGAAGGTGAAGTCGGAAGGCAGAAGCTTAATCAATGGACCCGCTACTTGACCGTGGTGTTGAGTACGGTTCAGACATTTTTTGTCGCTAAGTGGCTTAATCTAAACGGCGTTATAGGTGATACATGGTGGGCGACCGCGATGGTCGTTATAACATTGACGACGGGAACGATCTTCGTAATGTGGCTCGGTGAGCAAATCACGGAACGGGGCGTCGGGAACGGTATTTCGCTCTTGATCTTCGCTGGTATCGTTATCGGGCTGCCGAGTGCGATCGTGCAGGTGTCCGAACGTGTCGGCGGCGGCGATGCTTCCCAAACGCTTGGCGTTATTTTTCTGGTCGTAATCCTTATCGCCCTGATTGCTCTCGTAGTCTATGTCGAATCGGCAAGACGAAAGATCGCTATCAGTTATGCCAGCAGGCGTGTCGGCAACCAAACCTTTCAGGGCCAGGAAACAAGCCTGCCTTTGAAGATCAACATGGGCGGCGTTATACCCGTCATCTTTGCTTCATCGGTGCTCGCTATGCCGCAGACCCTTTTCTCGGCATTTCCGCCCGATCCGGCGAACCTGGACACGACCTGGGCGAAGGTACATGGATTTTTCCAGCAGTTTCACGGCGGCGATCATTATTACGAACTGGTATTTATTTCGCTGATCGTTTTATTCACGTTCTTTTACATTACCATCGTCTTCAACACGGACGAAGTTGCGGACAACCTCAGAAAGCACGGCGGTTTTATCGCGGGTATCCGACCCGGAGCACCGACCGCGGAATATCTTAATGGAATCCTGACGCGATTAACGACTGTCGGAGCTCTGTATCTGGCGTTTGTTGCTTTCGTTCCGCAGGTATTGTTGAGCGGTTTTCGAGTCGCACGGCTGCCGTTTATCGGAAATGACGTCGATGCGTTTTTGACCGGCACACCGGGATTAAGCTGGATACCGACCGGGTTGGGTTATCAGTTTTTCTTTGGCGGAACATCGTTGTTGATCCTGGTCGGCGTTGCGATGGATACGGTTGCACAGATCGAGGCCCAGCTTGTAATGCGAAATTACGAAGGATTTTTGGGAGCCGGATCAAGACTTCGCGGAAGACGCAGTTAACAGTGGTTTTGGGATTATTGGACGCGGCGACGCGGAGCGAAATCGCACAGTCGCCGCGTTTCATATTCTCTAAAGTTTGATAATTTATGAGTAAGATCATCGTATTGATCGGTGCTCCCGGAGCGGGCAAAGGAACGCAGGCACGGCTTTTGAGCGAACGGCACGGGATACCGCAAATTTCGACGGGAGATATGTTCCGCGAAATGAAGAAATCGGATACGCCGCTTGCCAGGGAAGTTCAGCAGATAATGGCATCCGGAAAGCTGATCACGGATGAGATAACCTTTGCGATGGTGCGGGAACGCACTTCACGCGATGATGCGAAGGGAAGTTACATATTAGACGGTTACCCGAGAACGGCGATTCAGGCTGCACAGCTTGAAAAATTGGCGGCGGAACAAGGTAAGGAGATACAGGCAATTGAGGTCGATGTTCCGAGGGATGAATTAATGAAGCGGCTTACCGGACGGAGAAGCTGCCCGGTTTGCGGTGAGATCTATAATATCTTTTCCAAGCCGCCGACAAACGAAGGCGTTTGTGACTTCCATCCCGATGCCGTATTAAGCCAGCGGGCGGACGATAACGAGGAAAAGGTAAAGGTCCGGCTTAAAACCTACGACGAGCAGACGAAACCGCTGCTCGAATATTACGAGAAGTCCGGCCGGCTGAAAAGGATTGACGGTACGGGTGAGGTCGAGGGGATTTACTCGGAGCTCGAAAAGTTGATCTGATATGATGACCGGTTCAAGGATAAGCCGAATATTCAACGGTGCTGTTCAGATACTGACCGGAAAGAAAATGATAATCGCAAAATCGCAAAAAGATCTGGACAAGATGCGGGCCGTCGGCGAACTGATCGCCGATGTTCGAGAAGCTTTGCGTCCCATGGATGTTCCGGGTGTCACGACATTGGAGCTCAATGCTGTCGCAGAAAAGATGA
>JANMSP010000534.1:0-12045 GCA_031389475.1 Pyrinomonadaceae bacterium | reverse complement strand
GCCCTCGAGCACGGTGCCGTCGGGATACTTGAGCTTCTGGCGCGAGCGGTAGCTGTCGCGCGCTTCCTTGACGTTGAACGCGTGCTTGGTCTCGGAGTCGGTGTCGAGGATCTTGATCTCGTCGACCAGCACCCAGGTGAGCCCGTCGAGGTCCATCGCGTCCTTGGGGTTGGGCATGACCTTGACGCCCTCCCAGTCCTTGATGTCGGCGCAGAAGCGGCTATTCCCTTATATGGGCGGGATCGCTCGGGAAAACAAAATGAAGCTAATCTCCGCAGGCGGTGTCGAGGACCATGTTCATTTATTACTTTCGATGCCGAAAACGGTTGACATATCAAAAGCCATGCAATTGATAAAAGGCGGTTCATCCAAATGGGTTCATGATACTTTCAGCGAACATCGTATGTTTGAATGGCAGGAAGGATATGGGGCGTTTTCAATTGGGGTGAATGATAAGGAGCGGACAATCGATTACATTAATCGTCAAGCGGAACATCACAAGCGGCGTGACTTCAAAACCGAGTTTTTGATTTTTCTGGATAAGAACGAGGTTGAATATGATAAGAAATATGTTTTTGATTAGATGGAGAGATTGAATCAATTTAAAATCAAGATTTGATGATTTCAGACGTCCCTGTCGGGACTCAATTGGAAAACCCATAAATACCCAGCGATGAATCGCTGGGCTATTGTCGATAGTCCGTTTCACGGACAGGGGAGATTAATGATTGAGACAAATTAAGTTTTTTGGCATTTTTAGTCTTGACAAAACATTAAATTAGAATTATTCTAAATCTAATTCATAGCTATGGAATTTGAAGAGATACAAAATTTAGGACTGACGAAGCAGCGGGAAGTTGTGCTGCAGGTTATCAGCGAAGCGCATCAGCATTTGACGGCGAATGAGGTTTTTGATGGTTCGAGGAAACTTTTACCGGGGATCTCGTTTGCGACCGTTTATAATTCCTTGCGTTTTTTGAAGGATGCGGGGCATATCGCGGAGATAAGTTTTGGCAGCGGGGCAAGCCGGTTCGACCGGGGGACGCACCGGCATGATCATGCGATCTGCACGAAATGCGGGAAGCTGGTCGATATCGAGATGGAACATCCGGCGGAGCTAGTAGCTTTGGCGGCGAGTTATTCGAAATTTAAGCCGGAATCGCTGGAGTTTACACTTCGGGGTATTTGTCCCGATTGTTTAGCAAAGGATTGAACCACATAGGGCACAGAGCACAACGAGAGACGACAGCATTTGCTATTTGTTGAATCTCGGTGAACTCTGTGCCCTATGTGGTGAAATATAATAAAAATAAGGAAATAAATACATAAATTATGTCAACAGCTACAGGAAAAGCAACAGAAAATACAACTACGATGGCGAAGGTCGGGCAAATGGCGCCGGATTTTAATATGCCTTCGACGAAGAACATCGAGACCTTGACGGAAAACGTCAAATTGTCCGATTACAAGGGCAAATGGCTGATACTTTTGTTTTATCCGCTCGATTTTACATTTGTCTGCCCGACGGAATTGATCCATTTTTCGGACCGTTTGGACGAGCTGAACGGTATCGGAGCCGAGGTTTTGGGCGTATCGACCGACTCGGTTCATTCGCACCGTGCGTGGCTGAAAACGCCGCAGGATCAAAACGGCATTCAAGGCGTGACGTACCCGATCGCGTCGGACGTGGGCGGCAAATTGTCGCGTGCATATAACATTCTGGTCGAAGAAGCGAATATTGCTCTTCGCGGTTTGTACATCATCAATCCCGAAGGCATTCTGCAATACGCGGTCGTTCACGATCTGAATATCGGGCGCTCGGTCGACGAAGTTCTCCGCGTGCTTCAAGGATTACAGACCGGTGGTTTGTGCTCGGCCGATTGGACGCCGGGGCAGGAAAACCTGAAAGTGTAGTTCGTTGGTTTACAGAGTTTGTAGGGTCTATAGAGTTCTTTCACTCTATAAACCCTACAAACTCTCAAAACTCTACAAACTTTTTACGGAGTAAAATTATGCCAATGAGAATTGGAGACGCGATGCCGCCGCTCGATGGGGCGACCGTTTGGTTTAACGGATCGCAGAAAGACGTGCTGGCACACGCAAAGGGAAAGCCGGTGCTGGTACATTTTTGGGCAGTGTCGTGCGGGATTTGTAAAGACAAAATGCCTGCGCTCAACGAACTTAAGAAAAAATACGGAGCTTTGGGTATGCAAACTATAGCGGTGCATATGCCGAGATACGAGGCCGATACCGATCTCGATACGGTAAATGAAGCGATGAAGGCGAACCACATTGAAGAAACCATGGCGGTCGATAGCCTTCATAAATTGAAAGCCGCCTTTCAAAATGAGCAAGGCTGGGTACCGGTCTATTATCTTTTCGACGCGGAAGGAAAATTGAAAACGCGTGCTGCCGGTGAATTCGGCGTCGGCGTGCTGACAACAGCGCTCGACAAGATGTTCGCGGTGCAGACAGCGTAAAAAAATTTTAGCCGCGGATTAGCGCGGATGACGCGGATTTTAAGAATCTTTCAGATCCGCGTTTATCTGCGTAAATCCGCGGCTAAAACTCTTTAAATATTCCCCGTAAACAATTCGTAAAAAATCGCCCAGATGATATAAACGCTCACCAATATCGAACCTACAAGCAGCAAAATCAAAAACGCTATAATCCCGAACACAAAAATATAATCACCGGTCGTGCCGACATTCTTGCCGGTGGCCCGCGTGCGGATCAGGTCCATATTCTGCTTATTCGCCTTCCACACAAAATCGAACGCATCGCCTATAAACGGGATCGTCCCGACCAGATAATCCAGCCCGATATTAAAAGCCATCCGCAGCAAAGTGATCTTCGGCACACCGTACCGGACACCCGCGATCAATATATAAAACGAAGCAAACGATGTGATCGTATCGCCCACATTCGGCACCAGCCCGATCAGCGAATCCAACCCAAACCGCCAGCCCGTCCCCGGAACCCGAAAAAGCCCGTCGAGATAATGGCTCAAATTATCAAGCCCTTCTTCGATCTCGATTGCCTTGCGATCGTTTTTAGCAACGCCGAGGTTATTTTGCCGTTCTATTTTCTGCATTTAACTTTAAGCCGCAACACGCAAACCTTTACCCTGATTGTGCAGCAGTATCAACTGATCGTTTCTGAGTGCAAATTCCGCATAGGTTTGGCCATCATCATCGCTAAATTCTATCTCATATACGTCCGGCCCAAGCATCTCAACCACGGTTCCTACTTCACCTTGCCGGAGACTTCGATCAGGAATATCCTGAGCTAATGCGATTGTATCGAGGAGTTTGAGTTTGCCTGCCATAAAATATCTCTTCGCCAAGTATTCAGTATATAGCCGAATACTGAATCACTTTCCATTCTCCGCCATCCTGAACAAAATCAAAAGATACCTCCTCAACGTAGTCAATATCTAGAATGTCATTCCGATAGTTATGGCGAGAAGCCCAATAAGTTAATTCAGAACTATTTCCTTTCTCAAATCTACTGCCGATTCGCCAACTCTTAATTGGCATCTTTTGTTCAATATCGAGAATGTGCGCTTTGTTATCCTCAGAAGTCTGTAAAAGATATGGTGAGAGTACCTCCGTATTACCATCTCTCAACTGCACAAGTATTTTTTCAGCAAGCCTTTCCGGACCAGTATCGCGAAAAGGATTCATCAAACAATAATCTCTAGGCCGAATTGAATCATCCAATGAAGAGCAGACAATAACCGGTTTGGCGTGACGTAGTAGAAATAACATCCCTACGAATGCTAGAAATCCGATTGTAACTGACAATACGCCAATTTTAACTATATTCGTCATTTCTTCGCCTTCGCTTTTATAAGTGGCCGCGAAATTCCCTCAATAATCTTCACGCTGATTATCTTATCACCGCGCACGATGTTGTCTACGATTTTCATGCCGGCTTCGTTCACGCGGCCGAAGACGGTGTAGCCGCCGTCGAGGTGCGGCTGTGGTGAATGCGTGACGAACCACTGCGAGCCGCCGGTGTCTTTGCCGGAGAGCGCCATCCCGACCGCGCCGCGTTCGAACGGCACGGTGTTCAGCTCACAGCGGATCGACCAGCCCGGCCCGCCGTTCCCGTCGCCGCGCGGATCGCCGTCCTGCATCACGAAATTCGCGACAACGCGATGGACTTCGAGGCCGTTAAAATAGCCTGTTTTCGCCAGCTTGATAAAATTATCGACTGTCAGCGGAGCGTCTTCAGGCAGCAGGTCGATAGTGAAGGCTCCTTTTTCGGTAGTGAGAATCGCCTTTACCTTTCCGTTTTTGCGAGATACTGCACGCCTGTAATCTGGCAGCGTGTTCAGAATTTGACCTTGTTTTGTGCCCGAAGCGGCGGCGTAAGGCAGAACCTGATTTTTGCGTTGTGTCGTCGCATTTGCGACTTCCGCCGAAGTTTCGGGCACTTCCTTTAACAGATCAAACGCTTTTTTGCGGACCAAATAATCCGGAGCGTTTAGAGCATCTATGAGCGTTCCAGCCGATTCTTTTTTATCCAGTTTATAAAGCGCGTCCAACATCGCAAGCTGTGCGTCGTTGTAAGCTTTATCGGTCAATAGCGACTTGCCGAAAGCTGTTTTCAATAGATCGGTATTGTCTTTCGACGCAGGCAGTTCCGCGAGTAGCTCGGCAGATGTCGCGCGGATAAAAATGTCTTTGCTGGTCAAGCCCCGGCGAAGCACTTCGGCGAGATCGTCGGTCTTGTACTTCGCGAATGCACGGATTACGTCCGGCGCGGACATTGCGGCGGCGCCTTGATATTCCTGGTCGTCGGATACATAAGCTTTTGCCAGCGGACGCATCAGGTCCGGCAATTCGCTCTTCAATTTTTTCACTTCGTCGGTTTTCGGTTCGATTCCCGCAAATTCCGATACAACCTGTGCGAGCATCACATATTGCCGCCAGCCTTTGATCATTCCGGCACCATCGCCGATCTTGCCGGGAGAAATGCGAAAACGCGCCACATAAATTTCCGGCGATTGCCCTTTGTCGAGCGCCGCATAATTACCGAGAAATTTAAACGCCCGTGCGTTTCCGGTATTTGCCAAAAGATTGCCCAGAGCCGTTGCGATCTCCAACATCTCATTCTTTTCGGACGGCGCGGCGAATGCGGATCTTCTGTATCCGGCCAGTAATTTCTCGCCGCGTGCCGTTAAGAGGTCGGCGGCTTTTGGGTCTTTCAACGCGGCAAGCGAGCGAATCGCGGACACGCGCACTCGCAAATCCCTATCTTTAAAGGCTTCAATAAGAGCATTAAATGCATCTTTGTCTTCAGCCGCTCCAAGCGCACGGGCGGCATTTGCGCGTGCCCCCGGATCGCCGTCCTCTCCCAGTATCGCCCGCAGCGTTTCATTGGCGTTTTTAGCACGGACACGGGAAAGCGTGTTCGCGGCATCTGCACGAATACGGGCGTCGGCATTTGTCAGGAATTTTGCGACGACGATACCTGTTCCCTCCGGCCGGGCGCGTAACGCGGCGGTAATTCCCATCAGCACGACCTCGCGGCTTTGCTTTACGCCCTTCCCGTTTTCAGCCTTGAGCGTGTCGAGAATTGCTTTGCCGAGCTCCTTCGATTTCTCGTCCTTTGCGTTCGCCGCGGCGATCTTCCCGGCGGCTTCGACCAGCTTTGCACGGATCGCGTCGGGTGTGTTCGAATCATCCAAAAATCTAACAACAATATCGACAGCCTTTACCGATTCGATCTCGCCTATCGCAAAAGCCGCCGCCGTGCGTACCGTTTCATCGCCGCTTTCGAGAAGCGCCGCCAGCCCAGTCACTGCCCGCTCATCCCCGATCCGCCCGGCCGCAAGCGCCGCCCGCGATCTAACAACAGGATTCGCATTCTTCAAAAGACCTTCCAACACAACATCGTACCGCCGCTCGTCCTCCGCCTTCAAAATCCGAACCGCAACATCCGCTTGCGAAAAAGCGGTTAATGAAAAGGAAAGAAGTAGCAATGCTGTAAAGATGTATTTTGTATTCATTTTTATTAGAGGCCAGTTTTAAGCCGACTGCGTTCTTACACCGAGTCGGAACCGGGAGCGATAGTGACTGAGTTCTTATGACATCAGCAGTATGCAATCTCTTTTAACATGAATAAATCATGCGTTCCAAGAACCCAGTCGCTATCGCTCCCGGTACTGACTCGATTGCCGCCATGATGGGCGATGTTGTTTTTTCTGCGTTTCGCTTCCCGCCAATATGTTAATCGGCGATACTGTCGCCTCCGGAAACCTGCGAATAATTCTTGTTGTCGATTCGATATTTGCCGAATACGGGATGTTATTCCGGAAAATTACGGCAGTATTCGGCAAAAAACGGTGCCATTTTATACTTCGATTATCTCGTAGCTCGTCGTGATCTCCGCGGTCGGGCGGACGGTGGCGGCGACGGAGCAGTATTTCGTGTCGGATAATTCGATAGCATCCGCAACGGCTTTTTCCGAAACGCTACGCCCGTGCACGATATGGTGAACACGGAAAGCGGTGAACGCACGCGGATGTTCTTCGCGGCGAGTGCCCTCGATCTCGACGCGGTAAGCGGTCACGTCCTGCCGTTTTTTCTCTAAAATGGAGACGACATCCGCTGCGGTGCAGGCAGCGACGGATACGAGCAGCATCTCCATCGGCGTCGGGGCGGCCTTTCTATCTCCATTCGTATCAATAGTTTGGGCGTGTCCGCTGGGCGGAGTGCCGATGAAAAATTCGTCGCCCGCGTATTGGACGACCGCCTTATATGTATTTCCTGCCATAGATTCCTTTTCTCAATTAAAGCCGTGTTTATAATTGGATATTAGCACAATATTTTTTGCCGGCATTTCTACGAGCCGGCCGAACAACTTTTGGTATAAAAAATGCTTCAAATTTGGGTGAGGCGGAGGTTTGCCTAGGGATTCGAGCGGTCAGGAGATAAGTTTATGAGAAAGTTTACTTCATTATTTTCCGTTTACGCGGCTATCGGTTTGATGATTTTCGGGCTGGCCGGGCAGTCGGACGCACAGCGGCGGAACGAGCGCGAAACCCGCGATATTGTCCGCAGCCTGAATTCGAAAATCGACGATTTTCAATACGGCCTGGAATATCAGTTAAATACCAGCTCCGCCGACCCGCGAGACACGGGCAATATTTCCGCCGATCTACGCGATTTGCAGGATAAAGTAACGGCTTTCGACGAAAACCTGACGGCTAAACGCGAGAATCGTGACGACGTATCCAATATTTTAAGCTCTGCCCGGACGATCGACCAGTTTCTGAATTCGAATCAGCAGAATCGTAAACTGCAAACGGACTGGGCCGGTATTCGCACGCTCCTGAACCGTTTAGCGACCAGCTACGGCGTTCCGGCCGATTGGAACGGCGGCGGCTCAGGCTATCCGACTACAAATCGCAACACGAGCGGCTACCCGGCTCCTGGCCGATCCACATCGTTTAACAGCGGATTGACCGGTACATATCAGTTAGACACCGCAAAAAGCGAGAATACGGCCGATATTATCTCAAACAGCAATGTCGGAAACGTTCAAAGACAGGACCTCGAATCCAAGCTGGAAGCACCGGAGCAGATCGCCCTGGATGTTCGCGGAAATCAGGTAACCATTGCCTCAACTAAATCACCGGCAATCACAATAATCGCCGACGGCCGCGAGAAATCCGAAAATTCGGGCGGCAGGACGATCCGCGTCCGTGCCACGCTTCGCGGCGAGGAACTGACACTGTCCAGCCTTGGCGGCGACACGGATTACACGGTCACGTTCGTACCGGCGGACGGCGGACGGACAATGAAAGTAACCCGCCGCATCACGACTGAATATTTGACCGAAACCCTATTTGCCGACAGCGTTTACCATAAAACCGACGCGGTCGCCGGGCTGGGGATTGAGCCGAACACCGTTCAGGATAACGGAACATATTCAAGCAACGATCCGGGAGACAGGACCGGCACGTACGGCGGCACACCCAGTATTAACACGCCAAGGATCGGTGAATTCGTCGTACCGAATGGAACGATCGTGACGGCCGTACTGGAAAACGAGGTAAATACAAAGGTTTCGCAAAATAACGACCGCTTCAGGATGACCGTGCAGTCGCCGGATGAATATCGCGGCGCGGTGATTGAAGGCTACCTTTCGGGCGTCGGGCGTTCGGGTAAGATCTCTGGAAGCTCAAACTTTACCTTGAATTTCGAGCGGATCACCATGCGCGATGGCCGGGCATACGATTTCGCCGGATCCCTGCAAGGCATTAAGGATCAATACGGAAAGGTAGTAAAAGTCGATACGGAAGGCACGGCTCGGGGCGACAGCCAAACTAGGGAAACTGTAAAACGCGGCGGGATCGGAGCCGGAATTGGTGCAATCATTGGAGTTATCGCCGGTGGAGGAAAAGGTGCCGCAATTGGCGCGATCCTCGGTGGCGGTGCCGGAGCAGGCTCGGTCATATATCAAGGCCGTGATGACGTCCAGCTTATGAAGGGTTCGACAATTACAGTTCAGTCTTCGTCACCAATCCGAAATAATCAGCAGCTCAGCGAGAATTAGCCGCAGATTTGTGCGGGTAGGAAAAGCAAAAACTGACATGACTGAGGAATCGAAAGATTGCTCAGTCATGTCTTTTTGTCTATCATTTCCTATCCGCGTAAATTCGCGGATAATTTATGCACCATCTTCCCGAAGAGATCGAACAATACCGCGACCGCAAATGGCGGCGTGATGAATTAAATAAGGTTGAAACCGCTCAGGATGTCGAGACGATGGTCGAAGATCTCGGTTTTTGTCTCGGATTAACGGACGTGCGCAAGAATCTGCCTTCGGTTTACATCGCCGTTTGCGGTCGCCGCGACGCGCACATGCCGCAGAATGTTCAAAAAGACCCGGAAGCAAGCGCGGCCTGGGTGCTGAAGGATGAAGTATTTCAGCGCGGCAAGGTCTATTACGGAAAGCTCGTCAAAGGCAATTCGATGTTTCTGGCCCCACGAATGATCCCGTATTTCAACGCGATCTGGGGTGTGCCGAAAAAGGAAGAGAAAAATACCCTGCCTGAAAATGCTCAAAAAGTCTTGAAAGTCCTGCGGAAAGAATGGGAGATGGCGACCTCCGATCTGCGTTCCGAATGCGGCATCAAAGAGAAAAAAGACCTGACAAAAGCCATCGACGAACTTCAGCGAAAAATGAAGGTCGTACCGCAGGAAGTGCTTTACGCACCAAAATTCACCTACATCTGGACGCTTGCTGAGGCCCGGTTTTCAAAAGAATTAGCTAAAAAAGTTCCTCGTGAAGAGGCCGTCCGCGAGATCGGCCGGGCATATCTGCAAATGTGCGGAATGACGTTGCTAGGCGATTATTCAAAGGCGTTCGGGTTCCCAAGATGGGAATCGGGGCTGGCAAATCACCAATTGGTCGATGAGGGTTTTGCGGAGCGGATCGGTCTCGGTATCTACAAAATAAAGAATTTACAGGGATAATAGGATGAACGGGATTTTATATCCTCTTCGTCCTGTTATCCCTGTAAATCAGTACTTCATAAGCTCTTGCACCGCTTTTTCTACGTTTTCACTTTGCGGCAGAATAAAATCTTCTACCTGCGGGGCGTAAGCGACGAATGTATCCGTTGCGCCGACGCGGCGGACGGGAGCATCGAGGTATTCGAATAGCTCGTCTGAGATCCGTGCGGCGATCTCGGCGCCGTAGCCCCATGAAAGCGGGTCTTCGTGGGCGACGATGACACGCGAGGTTTTCTTTACGGATTCGGCGATGGCTTCCCAATCGTATGGCACCAGCGTGCGGAGATCGATGAGATCGACGGTGATTCCCTGCTGTTCGAGACGTTTGGCAGCCTGATTGGAACGCTCGACCAGAGCACCGTATGTGACGATAGTGACATCCGTTCCTTCGCGGACCTTTCTTGCCTTGCCAAACGGAATCAGAAACTCTGATGAAGGATACTGCGATTTGTTATAGACCTGGCGGTAAAGATGCTTATGTTCCAGGAATAGCACCGGATCGTCGCAGCGGATAGCCGTTCTGAGCAAACCGTTTGCATCGAGAGCGGTTGACGGATACGCGATCATTAGGCCGGGCGTATGCGAGAAGATAGTCGTGCCGGATTGCGAGTGGTAAACGGCACCGCCCTTTAAATATCCGCCGACCGGAACACGCATTACCATCGGGCAGGTCGTGTCGCCGTCGCTGCGCCAGCGCGTCACCGCGACTTCGTTTCTGATCTGGTGATATGCCGGGAAAATGTAATCGAAAAATTGTATCTCGACGACCGGTTTCAGATTGCGGATCGCCATTCCGACCGCCCGGCCGATTATGTTTGCCTCAGCCAGAGGCGAATTGAAAACTCGAGCCGAGCCGAATTTTCGCTGCAAATTTGCCGTAACTTTGAACACGCCGCCTTTGCCTTTAACGGTTTCCAGATATTCCTCGCGGGAAACGTCCGCTACGTCTTCGCCGAAAACAACGATGCGTTCATCACGTTCCATTTCCTCGTGCATGCAGCGATTGATCAGATCGACCATTGTTCCGGCATTACCCGAAAGTTCGGCGCCTTCCTCGGTATCGAACTCTTTCGAGGTCGGATCGACATCTGGCGAAAACACGTTTCGCAGAGCCGTTTCCGGTGCAGGCTGCGGTGTTACGAGTGCAATGTCCGCTGCTTCGTTGATCTCGGCATCGACTTCCTTACGCAGCTTTTCCAATGTTTCCGACGACGCTATGCCTTCGGTCATCAAAAATTCGGCGTAGGTTTTAATCGTGTCGATAGCTGCGTCGGCCTGAAGTTCTTCGGCTGGGCGATAAAGCTTCTCGTCGTCCGAAAGTGAGTGCGAATAAGGACGCGTGACCTTTGCGTGGACGAACGACGGGCCTTTTCGCTTGCGGCAGTAATCGACTGCCCGCACAAATGCCGCATAGCTTTCGAGCGGATCGGTACCGTCGATCTTCTGCATGTAAAGGTTCGGAAAACCGGAAACCAATTTGGAAATATCGCCGCCCGCCGTGCCGACCTCGACCGGCGTTGAGATCGCGTAGCCATTATCTTCGACGACAAAGATCACCGGCAGTTTCAGGTTACAAGCCGTATTCAGCGCTTCCCAAACCTCGCCTTCGCTCGTCGTGCCGTCACCGATCGACATATAAACGACCTCATCGCCCTTGAAGCCGGTGACCTTATCCTGCATGCCCTTTACCAATCCGGCCCGGTAACCTGCCTCGGCGGCACCAACTGCGTGCAAAGCCTGCGTTCCCGTGCATGAAGACTGCGACGGAACGTTCAAATCCTTATGCCCCCAATGCGAAGGCATCTGCCGCCCGTGGGAATTCGGGTCTTTCTCCGCGCCGACCGCCGACCACAGCATTTCCTGAGCCGTCATTCCAAGTCCAAGCATCAGCGCGCGATCACGGTAATACGGAAAAAACCAGTCATACGCAGGCTTCATTGCAAGGGCCGCACCCGCGAGAACGCCTTCATGGCCGGCACCAGAGATCTGGAAAAATATCTTATTCTGTCCTTTTAGCTGGATCTCCTTATCGTCAATCCGCCGCGACATATACATCGTGCGGTAAAGCCCGATCAGCGTTTTAGTGTCCAACCCGTGATATTTCGCACTGCCGTTGCTCTTGCCCTTTTCGGCCTTCATTGGTTTCGGCGTTTCAGCTTTAGCGGTTTTCTGCGTTTTTTCCGTCTCGATATAGCCATCCGCAATGGTAGTTTTTGCCTCTTCGGCGACTATCTCTGTTGCGTTCGATGCGGTGTTCTTGGTCTTTGTTTTATTGCCCGCCGGGCTCAATTTCTTCGTTGGAGTTGCCATTATAAGATTCCTGTATGATAACTATAATTAATAAACGCGTAACTTTATAAAATACCAAAAATGGCCGATTCGGGCAATTTACGGCGAGCGGGACAGTTGAGAAATTTCAAATTTTCCCGAAGAAAATATCCCGTTGACTTGTCATGCGACTCAATGTTTTAGACGATGCTCTGTCCCATGTCCCACTGTCCCAGCGTTATTT
>JANMSP010000488.1:0-25586 GCA_031389475.1 Pyrinomonadaceae bacterium | reverse complement strand
CTGAACGGCATGCGTCCGGCGAGCGGCAATGTTCTGGTAAATAATCTTGATCTTTACCGCCACCTCGATTCACTCAAGCAATCGATCGGATACGTGCCGCAGGATGACATAATTCATCGCGAATTATCGGTTTACCGAACCCTTTATTATGTAGCGAAGCTTCGCCTGTCGAGGGATGTTTCAGGTGCGGAGATCAGGCAGATCGTCGATGAAGTGCTCGATGTGACCGGCCTTGCCGAACGGCGGAATGTTCCGGTAAACCAGCTTTCGGGCGGGCAGAGAAAACGTGTTTCCATAGCGGTAGAGCTTATAACGAAACCGTCGGTGATCTTTTTGGACGAGCCAACATCGGGCCTTGATCCAGCGGCTGAAGAGCGGATAATGAAACTCTTTCGCCAGATCGCCGAATCAGGCCGGACCGTTATTTTGACGACGCACGCGATGGAAAACGTCAGGCTTTTCGACAAGATCGTCGTGCTCATAGCCGGAAAACTCGTTTTCTATGGAAAGCCGGATGACGCGTTGGCGCATTTGCAGGCGTCAAGCTTCAAGGATCTTTTCGCTAAGCTCGAGCAACCTGTGGAAGACGGCGTCAGGGAGCACGGAGAATCGAACCGCCGTCAACTGACCGAGCAAACGGCCGAGCAGTGGAAGCAAAAGTTTTTAGCCACGCCGCAGTATGTGAAAAACGTCCAGGAACCACTGCACGCGCTTGGTCAATTGCAGCCGTCTGGTGTTAGAAAGAAACGGCGGCTCGGGATTTTCGGCAGTTTGAGCCAATGGCTGACGCTTTCACGTCGGTATCTTGAAGTGCTCTTCAAGGACAAATTGACTTTGCTTATCCTGTTCGCCCAGGCTCCGGTAATCGCGCTCCTTACGTTTTTTGTGATGGGCTCAAATCAGCCGCGCGACTTCGCATATTTTGTTCTCGCTCTTGTCGCTTTCTGGTTCGGAACATCGGTTTCGGCACGAGAGATCATCCGCGAGCAGCCCGTTTACCGCCGTGAGCGAATGGTAAATCTGGGGATTCTTCCGTATTTGGCATCCAAACTTTTTGTTCTCGGCATCATCGTAGGATTACAGTGTCTGATGTTGTTCGTTCCGCTGAAGCTATTTGATCTGATAGGTGTTATGCCGATGCCGGGCGAGTTCGGCGGTGTTCCGCAGCTTTGGACCATGTTTTTGACGGCCGGTGTCGGGATCGCTCTGGGCCTTTTGATCTCGGCGCTCGTGCGAACATCGGAGATGGCGACAAGTCTGATTCCGCTGATCCTGATCCCGCAGATATTGTTTTCAGGAATAGTCGGTGTTCCGTCAGGTATTAATAAAGTGGCTGGACTTGCGATGCCGGCCGCGTGGTCATTCGATACGATGAAGCGGTTTTCGATGCTCGATACGCTCGAGGAAGAAGGGGCGAACCCGCGGGGCAGAACAAAAGGGCTGGGCCTGTACAAATTTGTCGAAACCGAAAACGATAAGACCATTGCGAAAGCCGAAAAGGATTTCGAAGAATACAGAAAGCAGATCGGAGCACAGTTTCAGGACGGCCCGGCGATTGTCGAAGATAAGCCTGTCAGAACGAACAGGATCGGCAAGGTCGAGAAGATTCCCGAAGATCTGAGCAGCTATATCTCTTTCCTTCATCCGTTGATGAACGAAGTTTTAAATCAGATAGTGTTAATGTTAATGTTTGGAATGCTGGTTATCGCCACAATAATGATTATGCGGCTAAAAGATATTATTTAGAGAGGCTTAATGAGAAAGTTTTATAATAACGCGGCATTATTTGTAGTACTCGCCTTTACGTTTTCGGCTTTGACAGGATGTTCCGACACCGCGAGTTCTCATCAGAGTACGACCGAAGGTTCTACTGCGGCGAAATCCGATTCGGCAAAGAAGAAATCGGAATATCCTCCGATTCCCGAGGCGGTTGCGCAGTCCGATCTGAAGAATCTGGATGGTACGACATTCAAGGTAGCGGATAAGAAAGGAAAGGTGATGCTTTTGAATATGTGGGCTACCTGGTGCGGCCCTTGCCGTGCGGAAATGCCGGCTCTGGTTCGAATGCAAAGCGCGTATCAGGATCAGGGCTTCGAGGTGATCGGTCTCAACACCGACGATGAATCAGTAGAAAAGATCGGGATTTTTAACGATGAAATGAAGCTTAACTATCCGCTGGTTTGGGCCGATCTGAAGCTTCAGGGAGATCTGGTGCGAATCAGCAAATTCGGCGGAATTCCCCAGAGTTTTCTGATAGATCGTGAGGGAAACTTGCGCGGCGTTTTCAAAGGCGCGAATCCAAGAGATATTAAGCAAATGGAAGAATTGGTGGCCAAGGTCGTGAACGGGGAAGACACGATCACTGCCGAAAAAACAGGTGCTGAACCTGGGAAAGGGACTGAAAGCACGAACGCAAACCGTAGTGTTCCCGTCAAGGAAAAATAGCGGCTGATGCTTCGAACGGAACTATATGCTTGTTTCGGTGAAATCAGGCACTTTTGGTTCAACGAGAATTGTCTTAAAGCTGGCGAGACTCACAAGCCCCGGAGCGGAACCTTTCGGTTTATTGACGAATTTCTTTTGGGTGTAGTGAACAGCAGCCTTAGGCTGGGATTTGCCCTGACTGTAAAAGGCGGCGAGATGTGCGGCTTCGAGTAATGTGCGTTGCGGGATTTCCTTGCGATTAGGGTTTCTGATTACGACATGCGAACCCGGATAATCTGCCGCATGCATCCAAAGGTCGAGCGATTTTGCGACACGGAATGTCAGAAAATCATTGTCTTTCGCTTTTTTCCCCACCAGGATCTCGAAACCGTCCGACGACGTAAATGTCCGCGAGCCAGATTCGATATCGATCTTCTTGCCGCCGGATTTAATTAAATTTACTTTTTTCGTGCCGCCAACGAAATCCGCAATATAATCTTCGTCCTTTAAATTTATCGCGTCTTCAACCCGCTGGCGTTGAAGCTTCAATTTTTCAAGTTCGGCTCCAACGATCTCGACGCGCTTTGCGATTTCCTCACGGGCGTTCCGGGCTTTTGTATATTTTTTGAAAAACTTTTCTGCGGATTCGGTGAGCGAATCGTTCTCGTCGGTTTCTATCTCTATTTGGGCAAGATTTTCGTCGTAGTAATCGGTCACGGTGAACTTGCCGCCTTCGCGGGTGGCGTTCGCGACGTTCGCAAGGAGCAGGTCGCCGTACCGCTTCCATTTGTCTGCATTGCCGTGACCGGTAAGGTCCGCATTCAGCTTGCCGATGAGCCTTTCGCGTTTGCCGAATTCCTGCTTCGATTTGCTGAGTGCGGCGTTCGCGAGGGATTGGAATTTCTTCTCCGCCAATTTCTCGAGGTAATAATTGTCCAACGCTTCGGACAACGAACCGGCATCCCTCGGTAAAATGATCTCTTTCGCGGGCTTAGATGGGCCGGAGCCTTCCCTTATTGGCGGTCTGTAAATATCTCCGGCCATCTGGCCTTCACCGAATGGCTCGCGGCTGGTTTCGAGAACCATGCCGTTTTCGTCAAGCAGAAACAAATTTGCCGAGCGCCCGGTCAATTGAGCCGTCAGCGAATACGAACGGTCAACGCCTAACTCATCGCGGCTTGAAAATTCGAACCGCAAAATACGTTCGTCGGGCACCTGCTCGATTTCTTCGAGTACAGCGCTTGACAGCCTTTTCCGCACGAACATATGAAATGAAGAAGGTGTTCCCGATTGCTTTTCAAGGTCTTTCACCCGCCGCGTGATCAGATAGATCCGCGGATTCACTGGCTCGATACTGATAAAAAGATAACTCGAATCGGCGAGGCGAAAATCAACCGCCAGTTCAAAGCGGGAGAGCTGAAAGATCTTTCCCAGGCGTCGGCCGATCAATGCGGTTTGCAGTTCCGCTTTAATTTTTTCGATTGTCGCGATGTTCACCGGTTTAAAATTTGTAACGCTGGTTTCCACCCGGCTGTCCGGCTGGAATCCAGCGTTACTCTACCATATTCACTTTTTAATATTCTCTGATTAAGATTGTCCCCGAAATCAAATCGTGCGGGGCACGCCTTTCGTCGTTGAAGAATAGCGGTAAAAGTCCGATTCCGCCGACAGCCAGAGAGAGAAGGTAAACGGCTGAACTGACCGCCGCCTGATGCAGTGTCGGGTAAGCGTCCTGCTCGGCATTTACGAGTTCGAGAGAGAATACACGCATACCAAAGGTTCGTCCGGTATAACCGATCGAAGCCGTCAGGTAAATGAACATCACGATCGCCAAAGCAGCCGTGAAGGCGAGAACGCCCGAGACGGACAGCCAGGTGCCGCCGGACATCAAAAACGGTGACAGCAATATGAAACTTGCAAATCCGCCGATGATCAAATCGAAAAGCCCCGCGTTGAAACGCATTGCGATCGGGGCGAGATCATCAGTTTCTTCGATTTCGGATTCTTCAATATCAACGCTTTCGAAATTTCCAGCCTTCTCGGTTACGTGGACGCGATTCTGATCGTCGTCGAGAAAAATCGGCTCATTTGAAAGGTTTTCCAGATCTGCCGCCGTCTTTTCGGCTTTCGGCAGAGGAGGCAGTTTGTTCGTGCTGAATGCCTTCTTTTCGATCCGAAGTGACGATACCAATCTGGGTTTTGCCGGAACATAAGCGGACGCCGCTGTTTCGGGCCGGCTACCAGCAGGCGTTGCCGAACGCGAAACTACATTAAAAGGATAGTTACTCTTTGCCGCAACCTTCCCGGCTGCTGGAGTATCGGCGGTCTTTTCCTCTGTAAGAAATGTTTTACGCGAATCCTCGATACGCTTTAATGCGGCGGCTACCTTTGAATTCGCATGAGCCGCAGGTTTCTCTTCTTCGACATACTGCGTTTTTAGGGCGTTTGCTCCGTTCGTCACTAATTGCTTTTGGTAAACCCTTGAAGTTGCGTCGACCGATCCCGAATTACCGGACGCACTGCCGCTGTTTCTTTGTCTTATGGAATTCTGCAGCTGAAGCCGCCAATCCGGCATTTGAGCATTCTTCGTTTCGAACGCAACGAGGGTCGGACTGGTTTTTTTGATAGCCAGATCGGACGTGTCAAATTTTGCCGCCGCCGGTTTTGGAGCGATTTTTGGTGCGGCAACGGTCGGTTGGTTCGGCACGGCCGGTTTCGCTATTGCCGGCGGCGTCTCCATCTTCGTCGCTAGCGCGGCGGGCCTGGGCACCGTCAAAACCGCATTTCCGTGAACTGCCAGATTCAAAAAATCCTTCGCCGGTGTCGGAATTGTCGTGGAACCCGGTTTGGTTTGAAGTTCTTCGCGGACGGTGTCGTTCATCATCGCCCCGCACGAGGTGCAAATAGACAATGTCGGTGCAAGATCACGTTTACAAACGGGGCACATCATAAGCTTATTAGGATCGGAATTGGAATTTGGTAAATAACGCGAGTAGGGCGAATCAAAGAAATAATATCAGAAGTTACTTTAAGTAGTCAATATTAAAGCGCACAAAAATTTGAAGTTTTGGTGTTTTGCACAGGCAGGGGGAATAAGTGCTTTCTAGAGAAAACTTAAGTCTGTTAAACTTCGATTTGCTGAAAAGAGCGACAAGCTAAAGTTCGTTAGACAGGCGTTGCCGGCCTGCGAATCCGGCTTCTAATTCGTGCCACCATTCGATACGCTCGTATTCGCCGAGCTGCCAGCATAGGAGGATGACACGGCCCTCTTTCATTGACGGGAAATCGATCAGGCCGCGCGAATAGTCCTTTAATTGAACGCCGAGTTCGTGGAGTTCCGTAGTGATCTTGCCGACTTCGTAAAGAGCCTGGACATAGCGTGAGCCGCCCTGCATTCCGCCGCCGAACTCCGAAGCTACCGCGGCGGCCCGTGCCGATTCGCGGTAAATGCCGATGGTCGAATAAAGGCGCTTGATTTCTTTTAGCTGCCCGGCAACTTCCGGCAGCATTTCGTTGGCTTCCTCTAAAGTGAAAAGTTTCATCGTTCGTCGTTAACGCGGACGAAACCGCCCGTATTCTCACTATCATCGTCGGCAAAATCCGGCTCGACTGCAACGCTTCGCGGTATCCGATCGCGGCCGTTATTGCGGAGATTGTCAGGCATCAGCATTTCACCCGGCGGCACGAATGAGGGCACATCGTAATCGCCGGTTTGCGTCATGTCTTTGCGGATAAGTTCGGCGATGTCGCCAAGATCGATAAAGAAGTCGGCTACGTCGATCAGTCGCGGTGCCGTGTTCGACCGAAAGCCCGCGACCTCCACTCGACAGCCTTTGTAGGCGACTGCATTGATCGCATAAACGAAATCCTCGTCGCCGGAAACTAAAACCGCCGTGTCGTACCGGCCTGCGAGGCTCAACATATCGACCGCGATCTCGACATCCAGGTTCGCTTTTCGAGTCCCGTCGTAGAAAGTTTTCAGCTCCTTCTGTACCACGCGAAAACCGTTACGCCGCATCCACAGCAGAAATCCCTGCTGGCGTTCAGCTCCGGCATCGACGCCAGTGTAGAAGAACGCGCGGAGAAGGCGCCCGTCGCCCAAAAGGATGCGCAGCAATTTGTTGTAGTCGATATCTATTGCGTGAAAACGGGCCGCGTGAAATAGATTATTGCCGTCGATAAAGACCGCGACCCGACCGCGATGCCCAAACTTCCAGGAGGAGCTTGTAGTCGTGTCAAACTGCATTGTTTTGACCTCTTAAATTGTGTTCTACGGCTAATTCTGAAGGGCAAATGACGTCGGCACCGGGAAATTAAAAAGTGTGTAATATAAGCAATCTAATATTTTAATCCTAATTCCTACAAATAGTTATCAAAAATAACGTCAATAAATCTTGCGAACCGCTCCTTCGTCAAACGCACTTGCCTTAAAATAAGCTTACTTACAGTTTGCATCGGCAAAGTGTATCGGTCAAGCAATTTACGGAGTTTAGTGATAAAATTCACAGAGTTTATGGGGAATGATCGGGGCAAAATTCGGGATGAAACTTGGATAGGGGATTTGTCGCTTACGTCCGAAAATATCGGATTTAAGCCGGAAGAGATGAAAGCGTGTGCGAAATGCGGTAAGTCAAATCCGCCGACAAGGTCGAAATGTTTTTACTGCTCGAAAGATCTGGAAATCAACGCCCACGGAACGCCTTCGGCAAAACTCAATATTCGGGTGTTGGAGAATTGGGAAAAGGGTTTTAATGTTATCTATTTGCCCGAAAAAGCGAAGGGGAAACCGGATGTTTCCACTGCTGCGCGTTTCCTTTCAATGGAGGCCGACTCTCTAAAACAGGTGATCGAGGCAAAGAGCGTTATACCGCTCGCACGTTTGGCTTTGCTGGATGAAGCGTCGGCAGCGGTTCAATTTTTAGGCCGTCTTGGAATGGAATGCTCTGTCATCGGCGATGATTTGCTGGAATCGGATAGGCTACCGGTTCGTCTTCGCGGGTTGAAATTTGACGGCGATAACTTGATCTTGACAATATTCAACACAAATGACGAAGTCTCTTTTCGGCGTCATGATATTTTGCTGCTCGTTACCGGAGCGTTGATTGAAGCGAAGATTGAAGTAGTGGAAAAGAGGAAGAAGAAGGAATCGTCGGTCGTGCTCGAAACACAGACGTTATCTGACGGCGGTTTGATCGATTTTTACGCCAGCGGTGATTCGATCGGGTATCGCATTCCCTTTAGCGGATTCGATTTTTCGTGCCTCGGAGCCGACAAGGTTTTGCTGGCGGCCGAGAATATCCGGCGACTGGCGGAAGTTCTTAGAACTTTTGCACCTTCGGCAAAGTTCGTTGGCGATTATCTGATGGTCCGACAAATGTTGAATACAGTTTGGCCGATAGAGCGTCGAAAGGATTCGTCCGGTCCGCAGGGAAGCGGTTTCGGCGGAAAAGATTTTACTAAAATTGAATCGAGCAATAATTTGCGGCAGTTTACGAAATATTCTCGGCTGCAGCGGCAACTTTTATGAGAAATAAGTCCAAAGTCCAAAGTCCGAAGTCCAAAGTCCAAAGAACAGAGACGAGAATTGGTAGCAGCGAGTCGGAAGTTAGAGAGCAAAAGCCGAGAATTGGTGAACGCAAAAGCGTATCCACGCCGCGTAATTCGCCGTCCGCATCGATTTACGGGGTTTTGCCGGTTCTGGAGGCTTTGCGTGCCAATGCCCGCCGGATCGAAAAGATATTGATCGCCGAAGGTTCTGGCGAGCGGCGGTTGACCGACGTAATCGACCTTGCCCATCACCACGGTGTTTTAGTGAGTAAAACTTCACGTGAGAGCCTTAATAGAATGGTCGATCCCGGTGCTAACCACCAGGGGATCGTTGCGTTTGCCGCGGCCGCGAATTATGTTTCGGCGGATGAAATATTTGATAATGCGAAGGAAACGGCGTTGATCGTAGTGCTGGATGGTGTCGAAGACCCGCGCAATCTTGGTGCAATTTTGCGAACCGTTGAATGTTCGGGTGCGGACGGTGTTTTGATTCCCGAACGCCGGGCCGTGGGATTAACTGAAACCGTCGCGAAATCCTCAGCCGGTGCGGCCGAACATGTAAAGGTCGCGAAGGTGACGAACATAAATCGCTTGATCGAAAATCTGAAGGAACGCCGCATCTGGGTAGTCGGCACGAGCGGCGATGCTAAAATGGATTATACAGAATGGGATTGGACACAGCCGAGCGCTCTCGTTCTCGGCGGGGAAGGAAGCGGCCTTCACCGTCTTGTCGCGGAAAATTGCGATGTTTTGGTAAAAATACCGATGTATGGAAAAATAGAATCTTTGAACGTATCCGTCGCCGCCGGCGTAGTATTGTTCGAAGCGAGAAGGCAGAGAGATGTTAAAAGTGAGAAGTGAGACCTGAGTTAAAGCATTCTTAAACGGAGAACCGGCTACTGACTACCGACAACTACCATTATGTTTTGCCCAAAATGTGGAACTGAAAACGCGGAAACCGGGAAATTTTGCCGAAGCTGCGGTACCGATCTTGGTAACGTCACTGACGCGTTGTCGGGAAAATTGAGAAAATCCCAGGCAATGTTCGATAAAAAAGGCAAACCGATAAATTTCGAAGGAGCGATCACCAAGATTTTTACCGGTGTCGCCTTCCTTATCGTTTCTATCGTATTAGCAATAACCGAGGTTGCGGGTGCGAAAGTATGGTGGTTTTGGATGCTGATTCCGGCGTTCGGAAGTTTGGGTGCGGGTGTTGCCCAATATATACAGCTCAAAAAACAAGAAGATAATTACCAAATTGCTTCGCCCGAAGACAGAAACATCCTGATCTCCAATCAAAACGCCGCGTTGCCTCCGCAACAAACTGAATTCGTCGCACCTGAATCGAAGTACAAGACGGGAGATTTGGTGCCTTCAAGCGTAACCGACAGTACTACAAAACTACTGGAACTGGATTCCGAGGGAAAGACAATGACGCTCCCCAAACGATAAGCTACTTTTTCCGCAGGCTCATTTTATGGTTATTCAGCCTCTCTAAAATCTTCAAATATTTCTTCGGGAAAGCCCGGGCAATCTTGCTAATTTGTTTCGCGTCTTCGCCGACAAGAATACGAGGATTTTTCTTTTTGATGCCTTTTACTATTATTTCGGCGGCTTCTTCGGCGGTGGTTTGAGTTATTTTTTCAAAGAATTCGGCGCCTTGCGTTTTCCATTCTTCGAGCGCTCCTTCGCCGACGCGGGCATTTCTGATAATGTTGGTTTTGATGCCGCCCGGATGAACGCACGATACCGAGACATTTGTATCTGCCAGTTCGTGCCGCAAGCTCTCGGTAAATCCGCGAACGGCAAATTTTGCGGCGCAATATGCAGATTGTTCCGGCGAAGCGATAAGGCCGAAGACACTGGAAATATTAACCAAATGACCGCTTTCCTGTTCGAGCATTATCGGCAAAAAAACCTTTGTTTCGTAAATGACGCCCCAAAAATTAATTCCCATCAGCCATTCGAAATCCTCAATCGAAAGCTGGTCGAACGTGCCGATTAGCCCGACGCCCGCATTGTTAATCAGATGAGTGACACGACCGTGCTTTTCCAAAACCTCGTCAGCGAATCGCTGCATTTGATCGAGCTTTGAAACATCTATTAGGTGCGATGAAACAGAAACACCGAGTTCGTTGATCATTCGCGCGGTTTCGTTTAGATCGAGCGCGTTTATATCGGAGATCGCAATGCCGGCGATTCCTTCCTTCGCGAAACGAACCGCCAATGCACGCCCGATGCCCGAAGCTGCTCCGGTGATGACTGATACACTCTTGTTGGATAAGGTCATATTCTTGACTGGAGCGCTGAGCGTCCCGCTTGCCAGCGAGTCTTCGAAGCGAACAAACGCGGGAAATGAACAATGTAAAAAGGAAGGTTAGTATTCCGGCACTGTTCATTTTCCATCGTAAACTTTTAATTGGGAAGCTAACGCGTTCGCGGACTCCGCAGGCAAGCGGGACGCTTACGCTCCAGTCATCGTTTTACAATTGCTTTTGCATTTCCCGCGTTACCGCTCGCGTCGAAGACCCGCAGCGTGATCGTATATTCGCCAGGCGTTTTCAATGTCATATCTATCGTGTATCTTTCGTCTGGCGAATCCGAGATCCCGTCGTCGGAATAAACTGCCTGCCATTCACCGCCGTTGACATTGAATTCTGCTCTGGTCAGATAACTTGATCTGTCATTCGCCGTAAACACGGCCCTTGCCCGGTCGCCTGTGATCAGCGGCGTGCCGACGACTGCTACAGTTGGCTGGCTGTTGTCCACGTCAAACGGCTCACTGATTCTTACACCTGTAAGAAACCGGGCGGCAGGATTATCTGGCGAATCTTTCGCGACTATCCTAAGTGTATATCGCCCGTCCGGCAGCGAAAGCCCATCGAGGGAAATAAAATTTTCGGCTATGTTTTCCCGCAGTGGTTTATAGGCGATTTCCGATGTTTCTTTGTAAAAAACATCGTAAACGAGCTTGTCGCCGTTGCGGTCTTCGGCGGTCCACTGAAAGGATTTTGCGGCACGCTGGAAAACCCGCCGGGCGCCCAATGCAACATTGGGAATCCCGAATGTTGCCGGATCGAGTCCCGAGAGCTCGATGTTCGGATCGATCTGTACTGGCGGATTCGCGATCAACCCGACGTTTGCCGGCAAAGCCGTGATCGACAGAATCTCTGGCGCGATGTTCCGGCCGAGAAATGCGACATTGACTTCGCTGAGGCTTGCTGGCCCTCCGGTGTTTTTCAAAACGGCCCGCCACTGCAGATATCTCGCTCTCGGGCTGCCAACCTGCCCGGTCATCGCCGCTGGCGTCACTGTATTCCAAGAACTCCACGTTTCATCGGCTTTTCCGGTATTTCCGCTGCGCGTTTGGATTTGTACATTTCCGCTCGATCGCCACCAGATTCTTCCCCACGAAGCGTCGGTTTTTGCATCCAGGACAGCTGATTCGTAAACCCCTTCCACCACCGTTTCCGCGCCGAAGCGGAACAAACTGCCTTGATTGCTCGATGTTGCGATCAGGTTTTGCCCGCTGCTCCGGATCGTGGAAACCTGATTCGTATCGGACTGCAAAACCAAAGTCTCACGGCCGTCGTTGCCGATATTATAAATGCGGCCTTTGTCCGAAGTGCCGAGCAGAACGCCGCCGTCTTGATGAGAGTGGATCGAAAAACCCGCAACTGCCGCCGATGCCCAGATAATATCAGTGCCGCCATCCGGCAGTATTCGATAAACGGCCGATTTCGCTCCGGTAAGATCGTAACGGCTTTTCTGGGGCGGTGCGGGTGCCGCGGGACTTGCGGCATCGGAAGTAACCGTTTTGTCCCCGACAGGCGACGCTGCGGGACCGGTGGACGGCACGGCGACAGAGGCGGATTCGCCGAGCGCAAGAACGTAAATCGAACCATCGGACCCAATAGAAATTTCGTGAATTTCCCGTAGTGGAGAATCGAGCAGGCCAAAAGGCTTACCGTCAGGACCGAACCGCATAACTAGGCCGTTCGTGTCCGTTCCTGCGTAGAGGTTTCCGGCCCGATCAGCGGCGAGCGTTATTATATGGGTTTCGCTGGTGTCGAATAGCAGCGAAGATTCGGGAGCCGAATTCGCGGACTTAACGCGGTAAATCTTGCCGCCTTCACCCGTCCCGACCGCGAGGCTTCCGTCATTCAAAACGACCAGCGACCAGATATACTTTTCTTTGGCGTCGAAATAAACGGAAGACTTTCCGGCGGCATCGATCTGATAGACTTTTCCATCAGGTGAGGTAGCAGCGAACAGTTCCCCGCCCTTGCCAATGGCCAGAGCAGTCACATTCAGCTCGTTCAAGTCGGTAAAAAGATTGCCGCTACCACCTGTTCCAACCTTAAATATTTTGCCGTCGCCGCCAGTGCCGAGATAGACGTTACCACCGGCATCGACAGCGCTTGACCAGATATATGGCTGTTCGGTCCTATAAACTTCGGTCAGTTTCGGGGCAAGTGTAATAGTGCCGTTGTTATCAATCGAGACCCTTCTTGCGTCGCCTTTAAGCACGTCGGATCGGGAATTGACCGACCAGATCGACGGATCGATAGCGATAACATTTGCGGTAATCAGCGTGAGAAAAACGAAGAACAAGAGCAGTTTTTTCATTATTATGATTGGGTAAAGAGTATAAAATACATCTAAATATAATCATAAATTCGAGTAAAAGACACTACGGATTAAAAAACTAAAGTTTGGTAGACGTTTTTACCGGCTGCGAATGATCGGCTTCGAGAAAATTGAGGGCGTTACGTAATTCCTCGGCATTACCCGTGATTAGCCTTGCACTGCGTTCACGCGACAAATACGCCCACATCCATTCGAGCAGGACATAGATACGATTGCGAAATCCGATCAGGAAAACAACGTGGAGAAACAGCCACATCAGCCAGGCGATGAAGCCCGTGAAATGCCAGCCTTTAACATCTGCTATGGCTTTGCTGCGGCCGATGGTTGCCATCGTGCCTTTATCGACGTAGTGAAAATCTTTGCGTGGCTCATTTTTAATATCTCTGACAATATTCGCGGCGGTCAGGTTTCCCATCTGCATCGCCGCCGGGCTTAGTCCGGGAACCGGTTCGCCATTATCCTGTTTGATCGAAGCCATGTCGCCGATCACGAATATATTTTTATACCCGGGGATAGTCAAATCGGGCTGGACGAAGACTCGGCCAGCCTTATCGGTTTCGACACCGAGAGCCTTGCCGACGGGCGAAGCGGCAACGCCGGTCGCCCACAAAACCACGTCGCATTCGATCCAATCTTCGCCGACCTTCACGCGGCCAGCCTCAATTTCCGTTACAAAACTGTTTAAGTGAACGTCAACGCCGAGGTCTTCCAGCTGTTCCTTTGCGCTTTCGGAAAGGTCTTTTGCGAATGTGCCGAGCACGCGGTCCGAGCCTTCGAAAAGCATCACTTTTGCTTTCGTGGTGTCAATCGCTTTGAAGTCCTGAGCCAATGCCAGGCGGGCGATTCCCGCGACTGCCCCGGCAAGTTCCACACCGGTCGGGCCGCCGCCGACCACGACGAAATTCAAAGGTTTATGCGAGCCGGTCAAATAGGCCTCGCGTTCGGCAAGTTCGAACGCAAGCAATATCCGCCGCCTCATTTCAAGAGCATCTTCAATCGTTTTTAGTCCCGGAGCGGATGTTTCCCAATCGTCATGGCCGAAGTAAGAATGCCTTGCACCGGCCGCGACAATTAAATAATCGAACGAAACTTCCGAACCGTCGACGAGTTTTACGGTTTGATTTTCTTTATCAAAATCAGATGCTTCGCCCAAAATTACCTCGACGTTCTTTGCATTGTGCAGAATGCGGCGAATCGGAGAAGCGATCTCGCCCGGCGACAAAACTGCCGTCGCGACCTGATACAAAAGGGGTTGGAAGGTGTGGTGATTTTTGCGGTCGATCAACGTGACATCAACCGGTTTGCCCTTTAATGCTTTAGCCGCCCACAAACCGCCGAATCCGCCGCCGACTATCACTACTTTCGAATTATTCTTCATATCGTGGGTCTAAGTATTCATGTTCTACGGGTAACTTGTATATTGAATGGTGTCTTGCAATACAACCGCGAGGCTTAAACCCCGATGAATCTAGCATATAACGATCTCGCGGCAGCAACGTCCTCAGTTCCACGAATTATCGCACGGCCGTCACGGAAAACTGTAATCTCGTAATTATCGTGCGAGAAACGAAGCAAATATTCATTCTGATGAATCGGAACGATATGATTTAATTTTTCCGCAAGCATTTCCAAGTCGAGAAGCGACGTTTTTGGTGGTGCAATCTGAACTGCATCGCGGCCGCAGAGAATGGCGGCAAACTCATGCGATTCCGCATCGAGAAATTCAAAACTTTTTTGTCCGCAGGCAACGCAGTCCGGATTAGATTTGCCCAATTTAATCTTCCTCCAATCGTTTTGCCAAACATCGAACTGCATGATCGAACCGTGCAAAGCGTTAGGCTTACCGACAAGAATTTTGATGGCCTCAGTAACTTGTACTGCGGAAACCGTGGCAATTATCGGCATTATCACGCCGTCCGTATCGCAGGTTGGAGAACTTCCGGCGTCCGGCATTTCTTCGAAAACGCATCGCAGACAAGGAGTTTTACCCGGAATGATGGTCATCGTTGTGCCGTAGCTCGAAACCGCGGCTCCGTATATCCATGTTTTCGAATGCTTTACGCAGGCGTCGTTGATCAAATACCGGACCTGAAAATTATCGGTGCCGTCGAGCACGAGATCGCAGTTTTCGATCAAACTTTCAACATTCGAATTATTTACATCTGCGACAATCGCCTCGACTTCGATCTCGGAATTTATCTCCGCGATCCGTGTTTTAGCAGCTATCGCCTTCGGCAACCGGCTCCGAGCATCGTCTTCTTTAAATAATGTCTGCCGCTGAAGATTAGTGAATTCGACAAAATCCCGATCAACGATTTGCAGCGTTCCAACACCCGCTCGAGCCAGCATCTCCGCATGGGAAGCTCCGAGCGCACCGCAGCCGACGAGCAAAACACGGGAATTAAACAACTTTTCCTGCCCATCTTTACCGATCTCATTAAATAGAACCTGACGGCTGTAGCGTTCGTTCATTTTATCTGGGCTTTCTAATCAAAAAACATATTCACGAAGTTTTTAATCGGCGATTCCGACTCGTTTTCCCACGAGGTATTTATACCGGAGCGCTGATCCTGCACCATCTGCCTGCGCTGATCGTCGCGAAGAGCTTTTCGCTCTTCATCGATTGCGATCCGCTCTTTCTCGCGTGAACGGGCCAATCCGCCGCTGTTTATAAAATTTATAATTTTCGGCAGTTCCTCTGCGTCGAACCAGACGCCGTGTCGTTTGCAGAGATCGATAATTAAGCCGGAAGTTTTCGCAAAATTGCTGCGGTTCATAAGTTCCTTACAATTTGGGCATGGAACATAATTAACCACCGATGGAGCCACTTGCTCGATCCGTCTGCCGATAAAACTTAGAACTGCGCTCTGCTGTTCTTTATTTGCGCACAGATTTTCAAATGCTTCGATTCCTGACCAAAAGCCACCGCATTTGGTGCATTCGCGGATTACGGCGTTATCGATTTGAACGGCGTGGAGACCGATGTTGCACCGTGGACATTTGCCGGCATTCTCATCGTCAAATACTTCGGCCGTGACGGCTTTTGCTCCGCAATGGCCGCAGAATTTATTTCCAAGGAACATCAGGCCCAAACACGAAGGGCATCCGACGGTCTTGAGCCGCGACCTGCAAAATTCGCACTGAGTTTTGTCGCTTGACACGGAGCCGCCGCAATTCGGGCAATTTAGGGCTTCGGGCTGCATAAAGTTTCTTTAGTTTCCGAATTTTTGTCTTACACCATCGCTCATTTCCTCGAGCGGAGCGTCCAGGCCCGTCCAGATACTAAACTGTTGCGCTCCCTGAGCGATGAGCATTTCGAGCCCGCCCATGGCCTCGACATTCGCGGACTTTGCTTCGTGCATTAGACGTGTTTCCAATGGATTGTATATCAAATCGTAGACAAGCTTGATGCCTTTTAACTGTTCCGCGGTCGCGATTGTCTCATTTTCAAGCTCACCGATCGTGCCGAGCGGCGTCGTATTTACTATAATATCAGTTGTGAGCAGTCGTCTGTCCATTGTCAGTTTTTCGATTGAGATGTTGAACTCGTTCGCCAGAACACTAGCCTTTTCCAGGTCACGAGCGACTAAGATGACATCAGCGCCATGCTGTTTGAGTGCGTAAATACAAGCTCTTGCTGCGCCACCCGCGCCGAAGACCGAAACTCGCGCGTCTTTCAGATCTCCGAATTTAAGTATCAGTGGTTCGATAAAGCCCTGTGCGTCGGTGTTGTAGCCATAGAATTTGCCGTCCTCGATTTTTATGGTATTGACTGCACCAATCTTAACGGCGGTGTCATCGATAAAATCGAGATGCGGAATTATCGACTGCTTATGCGGGTTGGTGACGGAAAACCCTTCGAAATTTAGTTCGATTTCGCGGGTTTCAGTCTTGACCATCCGCCGCATAAATTCGTCGATGTCCCCGACCTGCAGCGGTACGAATACTGAGTTCAAATTTGCGGCTTTGAACGCTGCATTGTGCATGAACGGCGAAACCGAATAACTTGTATTGCCGCCAATGATGCCGTACACACCGGTGTTCGCGTCAAGTTCCTTTACGCGGTAAACATTGCTCATATCCAGGGCGGAAATCTGACCCGGAGCCGTTTCGCCTCCTGACTCGAGCGAGGCGAAAGTCATAAATGCCCCATGTGCGAGGCCAAGAATGCGCGTCCATTTACCGGCTTCGCCCATTGCGATTGGTGTAAACGATTTTCGTTCGGATTTTGCCCGATCTAGGAGTTTCCAAATAGGTATGGCATCAGTGATTTCGTCAATGCTATACGCTATTTTCACGACATCGCTGCAAACTGATAGGCTGTCGAAAAGTTCGTTAATTTCACCGGGAACGCCGGAAAAATCGTGAAATGAGCGAATCACTGTGTATTCAGAATGCCACTGCAGAACATCGGTAAGATCGGGCTCGTTGTCAAGCCAAAACTCGCTCTTGACAGTTAAATTATTTGATTTCCAAAAATCGACGCGTTCCGCCAGATTTACATTCGCCATTCCACCTTGTTCCTTCGGACGATAGGTGAGTAGCAAAGGCTTTGTAGAATTGAGGGCGGCAAAGGCGGCGGGGAATTCCTTTTCATCAATGCAGTCGAAGCGAACCTCGATCACATCCGCAAATTCTTCGGCCCGCCTGATGCTTTCGGCAAGTTCGCCAGCGTTTTGGCAGCATACCGATACGCAGATTTTGCCCTTATTCATAATTACTTCTGATTCGCTGAGCGGGCAGAACCGCCTGCGTGAGCAGGTGGTACGAGGCTAAGCAAAAAGTCGCGGTGAGGTCCGGCGAATATCTTCGCGTATAAGTCTTACCACCCGCTTACGCAGGCGGTTCTGCCGCCCTTCCCGATGTTCTGGTTTCCGACGACGGCAGATTTATCACAAAACTGAGACAAGCGATCAGACAGGCGATCACACCGATCGCCGCCGCGACGACGATCAAAGTTTGCCCGCTTTGTTTGACCGCGATTGCGGTCAAAGCCCAGGCGATTGCCAGCGGATAAACGTAATTCGAAAGCTTAATTCGAACCAGCACGCCCATTGCTGCGGCGAACAGAATTAATATCACGCCGGTTGCCGTCGCTGCGGTGGGCGACATTTGTACGTTTAAGTATTTGAGCAGAACAGCAAAATTAACCAGCGTTGCAGCCGTTACCCAACCGAAATATAATCCAAATGGCACCTTCGCGGCCCAGGTATCGCCCGTTGTTCGAGTATCACGAAGTTTGATATTTATGAGCAGCAGCGTAAATAGCAACGCGGCAATTATCGCTAGACAAACAGCGATCTGATTGCCGTGCCAGAAAAATATCCAAGCACAGTTCAGCGCGCAGCTCATAATATAAAGCGAACGTATATCGCGAAAACGGGCGATATTTGCCGGAACAAGCTGATAAATGCTGAATGCGACCATTCCCAGGTAAATAAGGCTCCAGATCGCGAAGGCGTATCCTGCCGGAGTTATAGGAGTCGGGTAATTATTGGAAATCACTTCCGGAGTTACGCCGCCGACATATCCGGCGGCGGCCAGCCAGTTGAAGGCGATCGTCCCGACCGTCGCGACGATAACCAACACTGCCCTTAATTTGTCGGTTCCGGATGCATTTTCTGTCATATTCGTGTAATTGTAGTTAAGCTAAATTGCTTAGTCAATTTTGCGGTTTTGCGGTATTCTCGGCGACATGGTTCGCCATATCTACGTTTTCGTATGGCGATTACGTAAAACGTAAAGTTTTGTAAATAAAGTTTGCAATACGGAATGAAGTTTTCCAACCAAGCACGGGGATTATGCGTCATAGTCACGTGTTGGCACTTGTATTGCAATATAACCGGCGGACGCACTTTCCTTCTTCCCCTTTGCGTTATTGAGAAAGGAAAGAGGTTATAGAGAAATGAAGACTTTAAGACAATTAATATTTATATTTTTGGCGGTTACCGGGCTAACGCTTGCGGTATCGGCGCAAGCAGATGATCAAAAGAAGCCGCCTAAACCGCCGCCGCCGGTTGTAACTCCGGGTAAGCCGAAACCGCCAAAAGGCGAAAAACCGCCGAAAAAACCGGAAACGAGTTATTTCTTCGCCGCGAAGCAATCGGATCTCGGCATAGTTTAATTAATTATCGTTATAAGAAGGCGTTTCTTATGGGAACGCCTTCTTTATTGGGTTCCCTTACTTTTTTGCCGGTGTCACGGCTCTAGATTCGATCAGGTGCGCCGACTCGTACTTCCACTGTCCGTCTTCCTTTACGAGAACGTCCGCCCAACTCATATCGGCTTTTAATGAACCGGAGCCTCCGGGCTCGTTCTCCACAATCATTGAATAAGTGACGAGAGCGCGATCTCCGTATAATTGAATAGCTACGTTTCTGTAATCAACCTGCTTTACCTTTGACGAATCGCCGACCCTGTTGCTGATATATCCCTCACGGTCGAAAAATTCATTCTCGGCCCGGAACATAAAATTTTTAGCCATGACGGCTTCAAAGTCCGGTCGTTGTTTTGTCTGCATTGCGTGCGGCAATCCGATCTCGGCCTGAATGACTGCCTCGGCGATGGCTCGGTCGCGTTCGAGGTCGTCAGTTATCAGCGTGTATTCTTTCAGCCCGATATTTGGGTATTTTGGCTCAGTCGTTAGGTTAAATTGTTTCAAGATTGCGACGGTTTCCGGCTGCGTTGCGGTATTCGAGTAGTCCCCTGCGTTCGAAGAGATAGCGTCTGAGCCATTACAAGCGGAAAGGCATGCTGTAATAAAAAACGCCGTAATAGCAATGAGAAGTTTCATAGTAGGCTCCCGTCAACGGAAATTTCAAAATACGGCCACTTCGTCCACTAAAGGCAAAATCCGACGCGCCGCGATTTGCAGGCTAGCTTACTCTTTCGGAAGGGTTATGTAAATAGGGAAACTTGCCGTCCCATTCGTCTTGCGTGGATACCGCGAGTGGCCGATCGCCAACCGATTAAACATCATCACACCACGCGTCGGCTAACCCACAGGGGCAAACAAAGGGGCATCGCATATTTTCGCGATGCCTTGATATCTACTTAGAGTCCGATGTTTGCTGGTGCCGACTACAAGGTTCGAACTTGTGGCCTATCGCGTGTGAAGCGAGTGCTCTACCACTGAGCTAAGTCGGCTGGCTGATGCTAAATCGATGGATCTTTGTCGGTTGCCGGTGCCTGATCGTTCGCTTTTATGGTGCCTATGCGGGAATCGGTGTAAAAGCTTCGGTTTCCGGTTGCCCCGACGCCTCCGCGGACCTGCGGATCGGCATTGATAGAATAAGACCCGGGAGTTGAGCCGGATTTCTTTTCAACCTTTATCGTGAAGATATACCCACTGATGACCGGTGCTTCCCCAGCATAACGATCATCAAGCTGACCCGCTGCTATCAATTCATCAAACGTGGCAAAATCTCCCCGGTGTGTCCCGGCGTACTGAATCTGCAGTGTTCGAATTTTATCTATGGACTGGGTTGTAGCGGTTTCGTTGCCGGTTACTACAACTGCACTCCATGCATAACTGCCGACACCGATCAGCAAGCCGATGATCGCCATCACGATCATGAGTTCGATAAGGTTAAAGCCGCGTTGATCTCTTGAGCGGGGTATTAAATTCTTCATATTGTTAGAAAATTCCTACGTTTACCTTCACGAACGGGGTTCGATTTAGTTTCAAAATTTTAGTCGGTTTTCGCCGGATTATGCAAGCCGGAACGCAGGCTGCCAGGCTGCAAGTAAACCTTAGAGCATAAACCATTTTGTTTGTGCTATATACTCGTGCAGTCTGGCAGCCTGCGTTCCGTCTGGAAGATTGCAAATTATATGATGCAGACCGCATCTATAATCCTGTAAAATAAAACAGGATCACATATCCGCCGCAACAATGAGAGATTGGATAACTAGCGAGACAACAACGGAAATTGGTAATCAGATTCTGGACGCGGATGCCGCCGGGAAGATCTCTGATCTGCAATCCGCGATCGAAAGCGTCATTCGTGGCAAAGCCGAAGTCGTAAAGTTTGCCCTTGTCGCGCTGTTTGCGAAAGGGCATCTGCTTATCGAAGACGTTCCTGGAATCGGCAAGACGACTCTTTCCAATGCTCTAGCCCGAGCTTTGGACCTTTCGATTCAGCGAATCCAATTCACATCAGACCTTTTGCCATCAGACGTTATCGGGCTTTCGATATTTAATCAGCAAACAAGTGATTTTGTCTGGAAGGCCGGGCCGATCTTCACGAATGTCGTTCTCGCGGATGAAATAAACCGTGCGACGCCAAAGACACAGTCCGCACTTTTAGAGGCTATGGCCGAGGAGCAAGTAACCGTCGAAGGTGTTTCGCGTCGTCTGCCGCTGCCGTTCATGGTCATCGCGACGCAGAATCCGTCCGAGCATCACGGCACATATCCGCTGCCAGAATCGCAGCTTGACCGCTTTATGCTCCGGCTGCACATGGGCTATCCGAGCCTGGATGATGAGCGCCGGATGGTCCGCGACCGGGCGGAACTGAACCCGCTCGAATTCGTCCGGCCCGTAATGTCGCAAACCGATATCCTCGAACTCCAAAAAAGGACGGCGGAAGTTCGTTTTGACGAATCGCTGCTCAATTACCTGCTGCAAATTGTCGATCTGACCCGCAAATCCGAATCGCTGGAACTCGGCATCAGCCCGCGCGGCACGCTCGCCCTTTTCCGCTCTGCTCAAGCCCTCGCATTGATCGAAGGCCGCGATTTCTGTATCGCCGACGACATCAAACGCCTCGTAATCCCGTGCTTCGCTCACCGGATAATAGTAAATTCGCGCTCTTCGGGCCTAAAAAATAAAACACGCGAGGCCGAGCAGTTTTTGATGGATATTTTGCAGAAGATCAGCGTTCCGATTTTGTTGTTGGAATCGGGTGCTATAGCGACTGGGTTCTTATGCTTGAGGTTTAAGAACCCAGTCGCTATCGCTCCCGGTTCCGACACGGTATCTATGGATTTTAAGGCTCTCCGTCAGCTGTTCAGTTTTCGCGATCTGCGCAATGCGGTGTTGGGGATAATCGTAATTGTCGGCGGCATTGGACTGTCCTCACTGACGCTTTACGGGCATCAGACGGGCAATGCTCGGCTGGCAGGCATTTCGGCGGGGATTTCGCTTGTTTTCGTTTTGTTGATCTTAATTTTCGTTGTTCCGCCGCTTGTGAGGAATGCCGGGAAGGAAGCTTCGCAGTTGAATTTGCCCTTTGAATTTACTACTGGCGGGGCGATCATGCTTGGGCTTATTGCGATCGTTGGGTTTTCGGCGTGGAATACGGGCAATAATCTCCTGTTCTTGGTGCTGTCGTTTTTGACGGCTTCGATGATCGTCGGTTTTTTTGCGGGCGGGTTGTGTCTGAAAAAGCTTGATGTGAAAATGCGGTTTCCGGAAACGATCTTTGCCGGTGAGGAAACATCGATCCTGGTCAGCCTGCATAATCGAAAAAGATTGCTGCCGAGCTACTCGGTCATCGCCGAGGTACGCGGCAAGGAACGCGAGAAATCGATTGTCGCCGAAGATTTGAAAAAGATCATTCCGGCCAGACTGGCTGAAAGGCTTGCCCGCCCGCCGATAGTCCGCCGGACGCTCAATTATTTCGTCCACATTCCCCGAAACCATGCGACGGACAGCAAAACCGCCCATATCTTTCCAAATCGTGGACGTTTTCTGATAAAGGATTTCGAGCTTTCAACGCGGTTTCCGTTTGGATTTTTCCGCCACCGCCGCCGATTGCCGGCCCGCGAAACGGAACTGATCGTATTTCCCAGATTAGAACCGCTCGATCACGAAATTGAAAATCTGCCGCTCGAGGTCGGAAAGCTTGTCGCGAATAAACGCGGTTCAGGCCAGGATCTGCTCGCGATGCGCGATTACCAGCCGAACGACGATCTTCGCCGCGTCGATTGGAAGGCCACGGCACGGACACGGCGTCTTATCGTTCGCGAATTCAGTGCGGAAGACGACAAGAAAATAACGGTCTATTTCGATGTGCGTGTGCCGCCGAACGAGGGAAAAACCTTCACGCTGCGGGAAAGGCTGGAAGCCGAGCAGAGCGGCGAGAGCGTGATCGTATCGGAAAGATTCGAGCACGGAGTCCGCCAGGCCGCTTCGCTGATCGCTCATTTTAATGAGGAACAGGCGGAAATCCGGTTGGTGATCGGTGCCGAAAAAGGTGAGTTCGGAATCGGCAGCCGCCACCTGCACGAAAGTTTGAAAAGACTGGCGGTAATCGAGCCTGAAGTTAAGGGAGATTTAGACGCCCGCGAAATCTCCGCCAACCTGACCGAACTTTTCGAGGAATCCGAAAACAGCCACAATTTCCTTATTTCCACGCTTCGGGAAAACGACCTTTCCCCCGAATTAGCGCAAAATTCTTACATAATTAATTTTTAGCCTTGGCGATCTTGTCACAAAATGGCAGGCCGTGGTGTATTTTATATGAAAAGCATTTACAGATGCTGAACATGAGAGAATCGACGGAAACATTTGTGGACATAATGTCCGAACAATCGGCTGCCGCTGGGGCGAAAGAGATAATAGAGTTTGATGAGGCTTTCACGCTTCACCATAGAACCGTCTTTCGGACGGCGAGGTCTGTTGTGCAGGATTGCGGCCTGGCGGAGGACGTGACGCAGGAAGTGTTTATACGTTTGTACAAACATAAGGATTCGATTGCGGATGCCGAAATGCTCCGCCCGTGGCTGATCCGCGTTGCCCTGAATGTCGCGCGGAACACCTTGAGGGGAAATATACGGGCGAACACGCGGGACGAAAATTACGTCAAAGAATCAGTAGATAAAAGCGTATTTTCGGTGGAAACGGAATATGAGCAGCAGAGTGAAGTCAGTGAGATAAACCGGGCGTTGAATAAGGTAAAAGAGCCTTTGCGAAGCTGTCTGGTGCTAAAGCAGCAAGGCTTATCTTATAAAGAAATCGCGGAGAGCCTTTCGCTTAATGAAGGCAGTATCGGAACATTCGTCGCACGGGCACGGCAGGAGTTTATGCGGTTCTACGGCAAGGTGGGGAGAGATACGTTATGAGTGGAAAATGTATTGAAATAGGAACGATCCAGGCTTTTTTAGACGGTGAAACCGCCCCGGCGACATCGCTTCTGGTCACTGATCATGTGGCGAACTGCCAGAATTGCGCCGTGCTGATGGCCGATGCCGAAGAAGAGATTTCCGTCGTATTTTCCGCCCTTGACCGCGAATATAACTCGCTCGTCCCGACACAGCGTTTGTGGAGCAAGATCAACGAATCAATTGTTGTCGAACAGAGCCGCACGTCTTTTTGGGAAAAACTTCGATATTCCTTGGCCGTTTTATTGGCAAATCCTTCGATGACGGTGGCGGCAAGTGTTTTGGTTGTTTTTACAATGTTTGCGGCGATTTGGACTTTGAATTCAAATACACCGGCTGATAATTCGACAGTTGCGAACGGCCCGGAAATACGGCCTGTTCAAAAACAGCCGCGGGAAACTTTGGATGTCGTCGCAACTGATGGTGACTTTATTGTCGATCCGGTTCAGATAAAATCGGATAATCGAATTGAAAAAGACCGATTTGTAGCGACCAAAGCCAGCTTTAAGGAAAGTGATCGTCCGCGTTCTCAGCCTGCCGGTAATCCCAGAACGCCGGTTGCTCCTGAATTTCTTCCGGGCGAAGAAAGCTACGTCAAAACTATCGCCGGCCTGAAACAGAATGTCGACGGCGAGAAAGACAGTGTGCTGCCTCCGGCGAGCCGCGTTGCATATGAACGCGATATGGCCGTGGTCGATGACGCCATCAGCAAGATGAAAGCCGTTGTGCGGAAAAATCCGAACAATCAGAGCGCCAAACAGATACTATACTCGTCTTATCAGAATAAGATCGATCTGCTTAATTCGGTTTCGCAGCGAGAGGAGTTGATGGCGATAAGATAGTTGCCGATTCCCAATGATCAAACACAGCAAAAAGTTAATCGGTACGGCACTATCAATGTGCATTCTTGCGGGCGGAGCATATTCGCAAACCGCTCCGCCGAGACAGCCGAAGCCGCTTCCGAAAGTCGAAGTTTACGGCCCGCCGGAGCCTAAGTCATTTCCCGGATTTCCGCAAACGGATGGCGTTACTACGGAGAAATCGGTGATGGTCGATCCGAATGTGAACATCAAGCTTTGCGTGGGTGAAGGCAACCTAAAGATTAATGGATGGGAACGGGACGAAGTACGCATTTTTGTTAAGGACGGAAGCAAGATCGAAGTCAAAATATTGGAAAAAGACCCATCTGGCAAACCGAATTGGATCCATATTAAACGTGCCCCGGAACGTGCCCAATCAAGGGGCCAGATCAGAGAATGCGTTTCCGGGCAGAGCATCGAAATGGACGTGCCGATGAAGGCGAGCCTGACGATTGACGGGCGTGTGACGCAAACGGCGGTCGATTCCGTAAAGAAGATTTATATTAAAAATATCGAGGGCGATCTGTCGTTTAGGAACATAACCGGCGGCATAACTGCATCGACATTGCAGGGCGGCGTTTCGGTTGAAAATTCGGGAGGATCGATTTCGCTCGAGACTTCTACCGGGAATATAATTGCCTTTGAGGTAAGCCCCGGGCAGATAGGCGATCTTTTCAAGGCTAAAACAAATAGCGGTACAATATCACTGCAAAAGCTAGATCATCGGCAGATCGAGGCCAGTTCGATAACCGGTTCGGTTAATTTTAACGGTAAATTTCTCATCGGAGGACAATATAATTTCAAGACGTCGAATGGTGCCGTGCGGCTGACAATTCCGGCTTTATCGTCATGCACGATTAAGGCGTCTTATGGTTTCGGACGGTTCAACTCCGAGATTCCGATGAATATTCTCACCGAAAATGACACACCAGGCGGCAAAACTGTGGTTGCTTCTATGGGTGGCGGCGACGCGGCCGTGAATATCACCACTACTAATGG